>CANJMQ010000094.1 GCA_947475225.1 Bradyrhizobiaceae bacterium | reverse complement strand
CCCCGCCAGCACCAGGCCGAAATTCTGCAACCGTGTATTCTTCTTCATCCACTCGCCTCTTTCAAACCGCCGATCCACCAGGGACCTGAGTCAATGGCCTCCGTGCCATCCCGGAATTCGATATATAGCACCGGCCTTCCGTCTGGCACCACATCACCGAAAAGTGTGACGGAAGCAGGGCCGGATCCCATTTCGCCGACGGGTTCCCCCGCCCGGAGGAACTCTCCCACGCTTGCCGTGATCTTGTCCATGCCCGCCAGCAGGATACGGTAACCGCCCCCTGGATTGAGGATGACCACCTGACCGTAAGATCTGAACGGGCCGGCAAATTCCACCTTGCCGTCGGCGGGCGTCGTGACCTGCGCATCGGCCCTGGTGGCGATCATCACCCCCTGGGTGTCGCGGCCCAACCCGTCGGGCTCGCCGAATCGGCGCACGATGGCGCCTTGCGCCGGGAACGGCAGCTTGCCCTTGGCGTCGGGAAAGGGAAGCTTTGGCTGGCGCAGCAGGGCCTCCTGGCTCTCCCGCTTGCGCTGTTCCTCGGCCTTGGCGGCCTCCTCTTGCTGGCGCCGGGCGTCGAGGTTGGAAAGCAGTTGCTTCAGGGACTTGGCCTTCTCGGCAAGTTCTGCGGTGCGCTTGCGCTCGGCCTCGAGGTCGGCCGTGCCCTGGCTCACCAGGGTGCGCTTCTGGCTCACCAGATCCTTCAGCGCGGTGCGTTCGTCGTTCAGCCTTGTGATCTCGCCGGCGACATCGTCCTTGCGCGCGGTGATCGTGGCTTCGAGCGTCTTCAACTGGTCGAGCTTTGCGGCCAGTGCCTTGGCCTCGTCCTGGAGTTCCGGGGCGATGGTGCCGAGCAGCATGGCGCCGCGCAGTGCCGCGAGGATGTCGCCGGGGTCAACCACCAGCGCCGGAGGCGGGTTCTCTTCCAGGCGCTGCAGGCCGGCGAGCAGTTCCGATAGCACATCCTGCTTCTCACCCAGTTCAGCCAGGATCTCGGCGCGGTCCTGGCGCAGCTTGCCCAGTTCCCCTTCGCTCTTGCTGATCACCGATTCCTGCGACTGGATGGATTGGGCGATGGCGGCGAGTTTGGCGGCAATTGCATCCTGCGCCTGAACGGCGGCGGCGATCTCGCCGGCGATGCGCGCCTCGTTGGCCTTGCCGCTCTCGATCTGCTGCGTCAGCGTGTCAAGCTGCTGCTGCTCCTGGGCAAGGCCAGCCGTGCCGGGCAGCATGAGCGCCAGCGCCATCAGGGCCGTTGAGACTGCGAGATGCCGCATGGGTCCGGGGTTGCTGTCAGGAATTCGGGGATGCTTCCCACAGCTTTGCGCAGGTGTCGATTTACATTCCGTTAATCATGACCGGCACCCCGTGGTGACGAAATTCTGATTTGACTTCGCAAATTGCCCGCAGAAACTGGCGCTCGATGTCCAGCCTGTCGTCACAACCACTGCAACGCGTCGGCCCATTGGCACGGCTTCCGGCCATTCTGGCCGCCCATGACGTGGACCTCGCCGGGGTGATGGAAGGGCTGCAGCTCGCCGCGGCGGACCTGCGGCCGGAGACGCAACTGCCGATCTCCACCCTCTCCGCCATGCTTGACCGGGCGGCGGAACATGCAGGCCTCGGCGAGATCGGCCTGCTGATTGCGGAGGCGCAGAACCACACGGCGCTGGGTCCCGTCGGCCAGCTCATGATGAGCTGCGAAACACTCGGCAGTGCGCTGGGCACTTTCGTCGCCCTGCAGATCGCCAATTCCACCGCTGCCGCCGCCTATCTTCACCCGGTGGGTGAGGACTATGCGCTGGGCTTCGGCATCTATGCGCCGGAGTTGCCCTCAAGCCACCTTTATGACGTTTCAGCTGCCATCGGCCTCAACATGGTGCGTGACTTGACGGGTGGCGCCGTTCGGGAGGCCGAGGTGCTGCTCAGCAGGCCCACGCCCCGCAATCCCGAACCCTACCGGAGGTTCTTCGGCTGCCCGGTGCGCTTCAATGAGGGCCAGACCTGCCTGATCCTGCCGGGCCGCAGCATGGGCTTCAAGCTGCCGACGGCGGATGCGAAGCTGCGCGAGCGTCTGCTGGCCGCCTTTCAGCAGCGACTGGCCCAGCAGCAACAGGGTTTTGCGTCCCGCGTCCGGCATGCAATCCGTCCCCTTCTTCTCGCCGGGGATGCCTCGCAGCGGCGGGTGGCGGCCCATCTGAACCTTCACCCGCGAACCATGGGACGCCGCCTGGAGGCGGAACACGTCACCTTCGAGCAGTTGAAGGACGAGGTCCGGCTCGCCGTGGCCCGTGACCTGCTGGCGCGCACTGAAATTGACGTGTCAGACGTCGCGGTGGCCCTCGGCTATGCCACGCCCAGTGCCTTCGTGAGGGCCTTCCGGCGCTGGACGGATAGTTCGCCCTCAGTCTGGCGCAAGTCGCAGCGCATGGCAGACGTGTAGCCAAGGTTGATTGTCCATTCGCGTGTCCACAAAAGGCAACCGCTTCGTTCCGTGCCTGCCGTAATCTCCAGCGCTGAGTTGAGAAATGGGAGAGCGACATGAATCCGCGTGTTTTTGCCATGGCGATCGCCGGTCTGGTGACCGCCATGTGCGCAGGTGCATCGGCACAACAGATCAACGGCACGCCCGGTGCTCCGGATGCCACGATGTCGATCAGTGGCAAGCAGTTGCCTGCACCCGCTCCTGAATTTGGCGGTGTCATCAAGGATAACGCGCTGCAGTCCACGACGTGGTGGGAGCCACGCATCGTGCCGCCGAAGGGCGCGCCCAACGTGCTGCTCATCATGACGGATGACTCGGGCTATGGCGTTCCCTCCACCTTCGGCGGCGTCATTCCCACCCCGGCGCTGGACCGGGTGGCGGCAGACGGCTTGCGCTACACGCAGATGCATTCCACCGCGCTGTGCTCTCCCACCCGCGCGGCCCTGATCACCGGCCGCAACCATCATTCGGCGGGCTTCGGCGTGATCTCGGAGCAGTCGACGGGCTTTCCCGGCTACAACTCCATCATCGGCAAGGACATGGCCAGCATTGGCCGCATCCTGCGGGACAATGGCTACGCCACCTCGTGGTTCGGCAAGGATCACAACGTGCCGGCCTTCCAGGCCAGCCAGGCCGGCCCCTTCGACCAGTGGCCTATCGGCATGGGCTTTGAATATTTCTATGGCTTCATCGGCGGCGACAGCAACCAGTGGCAGCCAAACCTGTTTCGCAACACCACGCAAATCTATCCCTTCGAAGGCAAGCCCGGCTGGAACCTCACCACCGGCATGGCGGATGATGCCATCGACTACCTGAACCGGATGAACCAGATCCAGCCGTCCAAGCCCTTCTTCCTCTATTACGTGCCGGGCGGCACCCATGCGCCGCACCACCCGACGCAGGAGTGGGTGGACAAGATCCACGCCATGCACCTGTTCGACGACGGATATGAAAAGCTCCGTGAACGGATCTTCGCCAATCAGAAGAAGCTCGGCGTCATCCCGCAGGATGCGCAAATTTCGCCATGGCCCGCCGACATCCTGAAGCCGTGGGACCAGACGACGGACGAGGAGAAGAAGCTGTTCATCCGCCAGGTCGAGGTGTTCGCCGCCTATGCCGCCTACACCGACCATGAGATCGGCCGCGTCATCCAGACCGTCCAGGACATGGGCAAGCTCGACAACACGCTGATCATCTATATCAACGGCGACAACGGCACGAGTGCGGAAGGAGGCCCTCTCGGCACCCCCAACGAGGTCGCCTTCTTCAACGGCCTCAACATGCTGCCCGTCGACGTTCAGATGAAATTCTACGACGTGTGGGGCACCGACAAGACCTACAATCACATGTCGGCGGCCTGGGCCTGGGCCTTCGACACGCCGTTGAGCTGGTTCAAGCAGATCGCGTCGCATCTCGGTGGCGTCAGGCAGGGCATGGCCGTCTCCTGGCCCGGCCACATCACCGACGTGGGCGGCATTCGCCCGCAGTTTGCGCATGTGATCGACGTGGTACCGACCATCCTCGAAGCCGCCGGCATCCTGGCTCCCGAGGTGGTGGACGGAATCAAGCAGGCGCCCATCGAGGGCGTGAGCTTCGCCTATACCTTCGACAAGGCGAATGCTGCTGCATCATCGCGCCACACCACGCAGTATTTCGAGATGTTCGGGGACCATGCCATCTATCAGGATGGCTGGATTCTCAGCACCAAGGTGAAGCGCGCGCCGTGGGAGGCCTTCGGCCCCGCCAATCCCGATCCGCTCAACAATGTCGAGTGGGAACTCTATAACCTCAACACCGACTACTCGCAGGTGACGGATGTCGCCGCGCAGAATCCCGACAAGGTCGCGGCGCTGAAACAGGTCTTCTATGAGGAGGCCAAGAAATACAATGTGCTGCCGCTCGATGCCTCGGTCGCCGCGCGCATCGTGGCGCCGCGCCCCAATATCACGGCGGGGCGCACGGAGTTCGTCTATACGAAACCGATGGTCGGCCTGCCGCAGGGCGACTCGCCGGTGCTGATCAACACCTCCTATACGGTGACGGCGGAGATCGAGGTGCCACAAGGTGGTGCCGAGGGCATGATCCTCACCTCCGGCGGCCGTTTCGGCGGCTATGGCTTCTACCTTCTCCAGGGCAAGCCCGTGTGGACGTGGAACATGGTCGACCTGAAGCGCATCAAGTGGCAGGGGCCGGATGCGCTCACGCCGGGCAAGCACACGCTCGTTTTCGATTTCAAGTATGACGGCCTGGGCGCTGGCACGCTGGCCTTCAATAACTTCGACGGCGTCGGTCGCCCCGGCATCGGCACGCTGTCGGTCGACGGCAATGTGGTCGCCACCCAGACGATGGATCGCACACTGCCGATGACCCTGCAGTGGGACGAAAGCTTCGACATCGGCTCGGACACGCTCACCAGCGTCGACGATGCCGACTACCAGACGCCGTTCCCGCTCACCGCCAAGCTCGACAAGCTCACCATCAAGCTCGATCGCCCGGTCCTGAGCGATGCCGACAAGGTGAAGCTCGAGGCAGCGATGAAGAATGCGTCGGACTGAGCCTCGGCACAACCGGGAGGTTGGCTCTCGACGCCAGCCTCCGGTGACGCTAATGAACCCACCAGCGGTCAGGGCAGGACGCGCGCCGATTGCACATCAGGGACGGAGAACAACACAATGATTACCCGCAGGACTTTTCTCGCCGTCGTGACCGCCGGCGTGGCCGCCGTGGCCCTCACCGGTTGCCAGATCGACACCCGCACGCAGATCCGCGTCTCGCAGATTCTTGAGGTCGCCAAGGCGGGCGTGCCCTCACCGGTCGCCGCTGCGATCAATGGCCAGTTCATCACAGCCCCCTGGTGCCAGGACGAGGGCGGCATGGCGGTCGAGACCATTTCGACGTCGAATGTTCCGCTGCTGCTCCAGGCCTGTGCGCCGGGCGGTCCGGGCGCCATCGGCACCTTCCAGATGAACACCAGCCTGGTGAAGACCGACGGCGGCCAGACCGACGCGGTGATCCTCGCCAACGTGCTCGGCAATGACAACGCCCGCTTCGCCGTGTTCCCGCATGGCAAGTACAAGGACCTGCTGTCGGTCGGTCTGTTCTTGAACCTGCCGCAGCTTCAGGCCGACCAGGCCAAGCTCATCGCCATGCCGGTGTTCAAGCGCGGCCTCTACAAGGGCACGGTCAACTTCAGCTTCACGGTTGACATCGTCAACGATACCGACAAGCCGGCCAAGTTCTACCTGACAGACGTCGATGCCGGCGGCGACCTGCCCTCCGACGAGGCGATCCTTACGATCCCGCCCGCCGGCATGGACACGGTGACCCTCGACGCCCAGACCCAGGCCACCCTGGGCACCCGCGGCTGGGTCAACTTCATGTCGATGATGACGAAGTAACGACGTTCGGGGCCTCCGGCTTGGCCGGGGGCCCTCCCCTCCTCACACCCGGTGGTATGGGTGTCCCGTGATGATCGTCACGGCGCGGTAGAGCTGTTCGAACAGCATCACCCGCACCAGCCGGTGTGGCCAGGTCATCGGGCCGAAACTCATCAGCAGTCCCGCCGTCTCGCGCAATTCCGGCGCATGCCCGTCCGGGCCGCCGATCAGGAAGGCCATGTCCGCCGTGCCGCCGTCGAGGTGACGGCGCAGCAATTCGGCGAAGGTCTCGCTGGCCAGCGCCTTGCCGCGCTCGTCCAGCACCACGGTGAAGCATTTCGCAGGCAGCGTTCCCGTGATCACGCGCCCTTCCTCCGCCATACGGGTGGCAGCGGAGGAAGCCTGCGATTCATTGACTTCGGTGACGGCGACTTTTGAGATGCCGCATTTGCGGCCCAGCCCCTGGGCGCGCGTGAGATAGTCTTCGGCCAGGGATTTTTCGGGTCCGGGCTTCAACCGCCCGGCCGCGATCACCGCTAGCCGCAAAGCGTCAGACCGCCCATTGGTCGTCAGGCGCGTTGGCGGACCACAGCTTCTCGAGATTGTAGAAGCTGCGAACCTCCGGCCGGAAAATATGGACGATCACATCGCCCGCATCCACCAGCACCCAGTCGCATTGCGGCAGGCCCTGGATCCGGAGGTCACGGTAGCCGCGTTCCTTCAGTTTCTGCACAATCTGGTCGGCGATGGCGCCAACGTGTCGGTTGGACGTGCCGGAGGCAACCACCATCGCATCGGCCACAGCCTTCTTTTCCTCCAGCGAGATGGTCACCACCTGCTGGGCCTTTGCATCGTCGAGTTGCTGGAGGATCACCTCCAGCGCGCCGGCGGGCTTCGGCGCATCGGCCTTCTTGCCACGCGGCTTGCGCAACTTTGGCCCCTTGGGCAACGGCGCCAGCAGTTCCGCCGGAATGACGGGCTTGGGCTCGGCGGGCGCCTCGACAACCGCCGGGCGCGGTGCGGCCCGGAATTTCGGCTTGCCTTCGGCACGGCCCCATCCACCCGGCTTCTGCCGGGTCGATGGCTTGGCCTTGCCGGCGGCCGTCTTCCGGCCGGGAGGCTTGGCCTTCGCGGTTGGTTTTGCCGATGACGCGGGCTTCACCCTGGCGGCCGACTCTGCCGTCGCGGTGGGCTTCGCCCTCACAGCAGGTTTGCCCTTTGCGGCGGGCTTGCCCTTTGCGGTTGGCCTGGCCTTTGCAGCGGGTTTGCCCTTTGCGGCGGGCTTGCCCTTCGGGGCGGAAGCCTTCCTGGCAACGGGACGGGTGCTCTTGGGAGCAGATTTCTTTGCCACGGTCTTCTTGGCCGCGGACTTCTTGGCGGGCGCTTTCAGTGGACTGGTCCTCGGTTCCGGTTACGTCTCTGCATGGGTGCGAGCGACATGCCTTCAGGTTGGAACTGCGATTCTGACGCTAGAAGGTTCGGCGGCGCCATTCAAGAGCCTCCCTCTCACAGACGATGGTCTCGGCCCGCGCTGTAGCATTCATATGGCGCATCCGTGGTTTGCCTTGATGCCCCGCCTGTTCTAGAGAGGCCGCAGCGTCAGGCTGCAGAGGAAATACCCCACATGATGCAAGATGCTCCGCTCGCGGCGCTGGCAGTATGCCTGTTTGGTCAGGACATCTCGGTGGATGCCGCCCTGCTGGAGCGCCTGCGCAAGCGCGCCGGGGGCCTTCGCCTCTTCGCCATATGCCTCGTTGGCGCCGAACCTCCGCCAGAGGCGGCTTTCGACCGTGTCGTCCGCCTGCCGCTTGGCCGCGAACATCTTTCCTATGCCGAAGCAATCGGTCTGCAGCTCTGCCTCAACGAGGGTGGTCGGCTGGTCGGCACACTGCGCGGTCTTACGGCCAAAGATCTTGACGAGGCATCCCGGCATCTCGGCCAGCTTGGCCCCGGCCTGGCGGATGTCGTCGTCGTCCCGGACAATGATCCGCAGTCGGCTCGCCTCTTCGTCTCTTCGCGCGCTGCCTTCCTGGGCTCCTCCTGGGCGGCGCTGGGCGGCGATCTCGCGCCACACCGCCAGCGCATCGCCGCCGCGCTGCTTGGCCTCACAGCACGCAAGGGCGTGGTGGCACAGGGCGGAAGCTATGTGCCGCTCGAACGCATCGACGCCGCACAACTCGCCCCGCTCGCCGATTCGATCCGCCAGAAGCTCGGCCTGTTCATCGGCGAGCGGCGGCCGCCCACGCTCAAGCCCGTCAGGCGCGTCGCGGTGGTCACACCCTATTACAAGGAACCGGATGCCGAGCTCCGCCGCATGCTGGACAGCGTGGCGGCGCAGACCCGCCCGTGCCACCACTTCGTGGTCTCCGACGGCTTTCCCAATGACCTCGCCCGCGCGCCTGGCGTCACCCACATCGAGCTGGGCACCGCGCACGGCGACAATGGCAACACGCCGCGCTATGTCGGCGCGCTTGTGGCACTTGCCCAGGGTTATGACGCGGTGGCCTTTCTTGATGCCGACAACTGGTTTGAACCGCGGCACATCGAGCGCCTCATGGAGAGGCAGCATGAAACCGGCGCTGGCGCGGTGTTCTCGCTGCGCAACATCTACCTTCCCGACGGCACCAAGGTGCTGAAGGAAGAGAATATGGATGCCTTGCGGCTGCATGCTGACACGAGCTGCATGTTCATCACCCGCGGCTGCGAGTTCGCCCTTCACCTGTGGGGCCAGATGCCGATGGAATGGGGCCCCGTCTGCGACCGCGTGGTCTTCATCGAACTCACGGGCCACCGCGTGGCCTGGACGAAGAACCGCACCATGAACTTCAAGTCCCATTATGCCGGCGCCTACATGGCAGCTGGACGTCCTGTGCCGCCTGACACCCACCAGATCCCGGACGGGCTGCTGACGGATTTTGAGACCATGCCGACGCCCTTCCGCGACCGCGCCGTGAGCCGTACCGGACGGTCGATCAAGTTGCTCGGGGTCTGAGTGTCGCGGCGGCGGCCTTGTCGCGCCGCCGGATCGCCGTGGAACTTTCCGGGCGAAGCGGCATCGGGATGAAGCACCAGGCCGGTGGCCTCTTGGTGACGAGCGATGGCGCGAGATTGGTCGGCACCTGTGCCTCGGCAAAGCGCGTGGCCGCAGGCCCGCCCAGCGCCCGCAGCGAGAAGCCGGGTCGCGCGAGAACGGCGAGTGGCAGCGTCTCGGGAATTTCCAGCCAGTCGTGCCAGCGGTGTAGGTTGGCGAAGCTGTCGGCCCCCATGATCCACGTGAAATGTGCGCGGCGGAGCAGGGGCCTGAGGCCGCGCAGCGTTTCTGCCGTGGTGCGCGCGCCCATCTGCTTCTCGATGTCGGTGACGACGAAGCGCGGGTGCTTCGCCACCTCGCGCGTCGAGGCGAGGCGGGAGGCATATTCTCCGGTTTCGGACGGGTCCTTCAGCGGGTTCTGTGGCGACACGAGCCACCACACCCAGTCGAGTTCCAGCCGCTTCATGGCATAGAGTGCCACCATGTAGTGCCCGTAATGCGCCGGGTTGAAGGAGCCGCCGAACAGCCCGATCCGCTGACCCTCGCCGAAAGCAGGCGCCTTCAGCATCATGGGCGCGTCTGCCCTGACCCGCGCACCTGGTACTTGAAGGTGGTGAGTTGCTCCACGCCCACAGGCCCACGCGCATGCAGCTTGCCGGTGGCGATCCCGATTTCGGCGCCAAAGCCGAACTCACCCCCATCGGCGAATTGCGTCGAGGCGTTGTGCAGCACGATGGCGCTGTCAACCTGCGCCAGGAAGCGTTCGGCAGTGCTCGCATCCTCGGTGATGATCGAGTCGGTGTGCTGTGAGCCATGGTGCGCAATATGCGCCATCGCCTCGTCCACGCCGTCCACCAGCTTCATCGAGATGATGGCGTCGAGATACTCGGTCGACCAGTCCTCTTGCGTCGCGGGCTTGACACGCGGATCAGCTTCTTGTGCTGCCTTGTCGCCGCGCACTTCGCAGCCTGCGTCGATCAGGGTCGCGATGATCGGCTTGAGGTTCTTTTCCGCCGCCGCGCGGTCGATCAGCACCGTCTCGGCCGAACCACACACGCCGGTGCGCCGCATTTTTGCATTGAGCACGACGCGCTTCGCCATTTCCAGATCTGCCGCCTTGTCGACATAGACATGGCAGATGCCCTCGAGGTGGCTGAACACCGGAATGCGCGCATCGGCCTGCACGCGCGCCACAAGGCTCTTGCCGCCGCGCGGCACGATCAGGTCCAGCGTGCCGCCAAGGCCTTCCAGCATCAGCCCCACGCAGTCACGGTCGGCGTTGGGCACCATCTGGATCGCGGTGCGCGGCAGGCCCGCCGTGTCGAGCCCGCGCTGCAGGCAGGCGATGATGGCGCCCGAGGAGTGGAACGAGTCGGAGCCACCACGCAGGATCGCCGCATTGCCGGACTTGAGGCACAGGCCCCCTGCATCCGCCGTCACGTTGGGCCGTGATTCAAAAATGATGCCGATGACGCCGATGGGCACCCGCACGCGGCTGAAAGCAAGGCCATTGGGTCTTGTCCATTGCGCCATGACCTGACCCACGGGGTCGGGAAGCGCCGCGATCTCTTCCAGGCCCTTGGCCATGGCTTCGAGCCGCGCCTCGTTCAGTGTCAGCCGGTCGACGAAGCTGGCCTTCATGTCCTTTGCCTTGGCATTCTCGAGATCGCGGGCATTCTCGGACAGGATGTCGCCGGCGGAGCGGCGGATCTTTGCCGCCATTGCCATCAGCGCATCGTTCTTCTGGCGTGTGGGTGCCAGTGCCAGAACCTTGGCGGCTTCGCGTCCGGCGCGGCCCAGCGTCAGCATCAGTTCGCGGTTGGTCATCATCCCGGTCACGTGCGGTCTCCGCCCATCAGCACCATGTCGTCGCGATGGATCAGCACGTCGCGCCCGCGGAAGCCCAGCACCTTCTCAATCTCGGAGGACTTGAGCCCGAGGATCTTCGCGGTGTCACCGGCATCATAGGTGACGAGGCCGCGCGCGATCTCGCGTCCCTTCACGGTGATGATCGACACCGTGTCGCCGCGCGCGAAGCTGCCCTCGACCTTCCTGACGCCTGCCGGCAGAAGGCTCTTGCCCTTGGCAAGCGCCTCTGCCGCGCCCTCGTCGACCACCAGGTGGCCGATCGGCTGCAGCGTGCCGGCAATCCAGCGCTTACGCGATTGCAGTGCGGTTGAGTTGGCCACGAACCAGGTGCAGCGCGCGCCCTCGCGGATGCGCTGCAAGGGGTGCATCTCGTGGCCCGAGGCGATCACCATGTTGCAGCCCGCACTCAGCGCAATCTTGCCCGCCTCGATCTTGGTGATCATGCCGCCCGAGCCCAGGCCGGAGATAGGCTTTCCGGCCATTGCCTCGATTTCCGGCGTGATGTCCTCCACCACGGGCAGGAATGTGGCGCCTTTCTGGTTGGGTGGCGCGGTGTAGAGCCCGTCGATGTCGGAGAGCAGGACCAGGCAGTCGGCTGACATCATCGAGGCGACACGCGCGGCCAGCCGGTCATTGTCGCCATAGCGGATCTCGCTGGTGGCCACCGTGTCGTTCTCGTTGATGACTGGGACGGCGCCCTGTTCGATGAGGGTGGAGAGCGTGGCGCGCGCATTGAGGTAGCGGCGGCGCTCCTCGGTATCGGTGAGGGTGACGAGAATCTGTGCCGCCACCATGTTCCGTGTACGGAGCGCTTCCGTCCATGCCTGGGCCAGCGCGATCTGGCCCACCGCGGCGGCGGCCTGCTTCTGCTCGAGCCGCAGCGTGCCCTTGGGCAGGCCCAGCGTGCGCCGGCCCAGAGCAATGGCGCCGGATGAGACGATGATGATCTCGGCGCCGCGCACCCGCGCATCCGCGAGATCGTCGATAAGGGACGACAGCCATGAGGCCTTGATCGTGCCGGTCTTGTCGTCCACCAGAAGCGCGGAGCCGATCTTGACGACGATGCGCCGCGCCTTTTCGAGGCGTGACCTCACGGCCGCCAGTCCTCCGTGGTCACCCCCGGCTCGTCATTGGCGCGGCTCAGCCGCCGTGAGGTGTCGATCACTTCGAGAAGCTTCTTCATCGCCTCCGGCACGCCCTTCGTTGTGCCTCCCGACATCAGGATCGGCATCTTGCGCACACGGCGCTTGAAGTCCTTGAGCTTTGCCTCGATCTCGTCGTCCTGCAACAGGTCGGTCTTGTTGAAGGCGATGACCTCGGGCTTTTCGGCCAGTTCCGGCGAATAGGCTTTCAGTTCCTTGCGGATCACCCGGTAGTCGGCAACCGGGTCGGCGCTCGTCACGTCGATCAGGTGCAGCAGCACCGCGCAGCGCTCGACGTGGCCGAGGAAGCGCGTACCCAGACCGTGGCCCTCATGAGCACCCTCGATGAGGCCTGGAATGTCAGCCAGCACGAAGCTCTGCATGCCGACGCGCACAACACCCAGCTGCGGGTGCAGCGTGGTGAAGGGATAATCCGCGATCTTGGGCTTGGCAGCCGAGACGGCGGCGAGCAGGGTGGACTTGCCGGCGTTGGGAAGTCCCAGCAGGCCTGCATCGGCGATCAGCTTCAGGCGCAGCCAGATCCAGCGCTCCTCGCCCTCCAGGCCGGGGTTGGCGTGGCGCGGCGCGCGGTTGGTGGAGGACTTGAAATAGGCATTGCCGAAGCCGCCATTGCCGCCCTTGGCGATGCGGAAGCGGTCACCCAGCTTGGCGAGGTCGGCCACCATCGTCTCGTTGTCTTCCTCGAACACCTGGGTGCCCACCGGCACCTTCAGCACGATGTCGTCCGAATTGGCGCCGGCCCGCAGCCGGCCCATGCCATGGCCGCCGGTCGATGCCTTGAAGTGCTGCTGGTAGCGATAGTCGATCAGCGTGTTGAGGCCGTCCACGGCCTCGATCCACACATCGCCGCCCTTGCCGCCGTCGCCGCCGTCGGGTCCGCCCATTTCGATGAACTTTTCCCTACGGAAGGACACCGAACCCGCGCCGCCGTCGCCGGAGCGCACATAAACCTTTGCCTGGTCGAGGAATTTCATGATGACGCCTTGTAACGCGTGAGGAGGAAACCGCCTAGTCCCCTGTGACCCATGGGCCACGGTTCAAGGTCGATGCTGCATTGCAATAATTTGGCCCCCTTGAGGACACATTTGCCAGTTTTACGGGGGGCTGCCCCGAGACGGACGGCACGCGGGGGAAGATGATCACATCCAGGCCGAAGAACATCCTGGCATTGTTTGTGTATAACGAAAGGCAAGAAATGAAAAATAGACTGATCGCAGGCTTTCTGTCTGCCGCTGTACTGGCCGGCATTTCCGCTATACCTGCCGAGGCAGCCTGCAAGGGTGCCGCTCAGAGTCTGTCCGAAGAGTTCATGCTGGATTGCATAGCTTCCTGAGCATGAGCCTGATTGAGGCGAGGTGCAGGAAGGAAAGGGCTTTTCGGTTGAAGCATTCCCAGTCTTTGGCCAGCCTT
>CANJMQ010000093.1 GCA_947475225.1 Bradyrhizobiaceae bacterium | reverse complement strand
TGGAAGCGGTCCGGCGAAGAAGCCATCAAGGACTTCAAGAAGGGCGACCGCGTCAAGGCGCGCGTCCTCGATGTTGACCGTGAGAAGGAGCGCATCTCGCTCGGCATCAAGCAGCTCGGCTCCGATCCGGTGGCCTCGGCCTCCGGCATCAAGAAGGGCGACACGGTCACCTGCGAAGTGCTCAAGGTCGAAGAGAACGGCCTCGAAGTGATGGTCGCCGGCACCGACATGACGGCCTACGTCAAGCGTGCCGACCTTGCCCGTGACCGCGCCGAACAGCGCCCCGAGCGTTATGCGGTGGGCGAAAAGTTCGACGCCAAGGTCACCATCTTCGATCAGAAGGCTCGCAAGATGAACGTCTCGATCAAGGCCCTCGAGATCGCCGACGAAAAGGAAGCCGTCGCACAGTATGGCTCCTCCGACTCGGGCGCCTCGCTGGGCGACATCCTCGGCGCTGCCCTCAAGAAGCAGAAGACCGACGAGTAAGAGACGCGTGAGATTGGTGAAACGGCCGGGGAAACCCGGCCGTTTTGCTTTGTGACGTGCGCGTCCTCTCCCGCGACGCGGGGGAGGAGGGGGCTCCAACGCAGTTGGGGTAGGTGATGGGACGCGGGCTCCGGGCCGAAATGCCTGCCTCCCCTCATCTCCCCATGGCGTGCCGCCACGGGTCCCTTCTTCTCCCGCTGAAGGAGCGGGAGAAGACCCTTGGAACGCAGCATTTCCATTGCGCCCCTCGACCCCCTATATAGGCTCACACAATTCCTCTGGAGCCCGCATGATCTCCGAAGCCGAACTCATCGTCGACCGCAGGCGCCTGAAGCGCCGGGTCACCTTCTGGCGCATCCTCGCGGTGCTGTTGGGTGTCGCCACGGTGGCGGCACTCGCCTGGAGCCAGGGCTGGACTGGCGGCGACCAGATTGCGCGGGTCCGCATCGACGGCCTCATCACCGGCGACCAGAAGACCATCGACCTCCTGCAGAAACTCGCCGACGAAGACCGGGTGAAGGCGGTGGTCCTCAGGATCGACAGCCCCGGCGGCACCACGGCGGGCTCGGAAGCCGTCTATGACGCCGTTCGCAAGATCTCGGAGAAGAAACCCGTGGTGGCCGTCATGGACACCGTGGCGGCCTCGGGCGGCTATATCACGGCGCTGGCGGCTGACCGCATCGTGGCGCGCGGCAACACCATCACCGGCTCGATCGGCGTCATCTTTTCGATGCCGGAATTCTCCAAGCTGCTCGACACCGTGGGCGTCCAGATGGAGGAGCTGAAGTCGGGCGACCTCAAGGCCGAGCCCTCGCCCTACAAGCCCATGTCGGACAAGGCCCGTGCCGTTTCCATGGAACTCGTCAACGACGGTTTTGCCTGGTTCAAGGGCCTTGTCGCCGAGCGCCGCCAGCTGCCAATGGCGACGGTTGACGTACTGTCCGACGGCCGCGTCTACTCCGGCCGCCAGGCCGTCGCCAACAAGCTCATCGACGCGCTGGGCGACGAGGGCACGGCGGTGGCATGGCTTGAGACGGACAAGGCCGTGGCCGCCAAGCTCCCGATCCGCGACTGGAGGCCCGAGCGTTCCGGCGAAGGCATGGGGCTTGGCTTCGCGGCGGCCGACATCGTGCTCAAGTCCTTGGGCCTCAACGGCTTCCAGGAAGCCGCCCAAAGAGCACAGCTTGACGGGCTGCTCGTGCTTTGGCACGCTGCCCAATAACCAGGAAGGCGCCATGATAAAATCAGAGCTCGTCCAGAAGATTGCGGAAAAGAACCCGCACCTCTATCATCGTGACATCGAGCGCATCGTCAACACGGTGCTTGATGAGGTCATCAATGCCTTGAAGGACGGCGACCGCGTGGAACTGCGCGGCTTCGGCGCCTTTTCCGCCAAGGCCCGCAACGCCCGCACCGGCCGCAACCCGCGCACCGGTGAATCGGTCGATGTGGTGGCCAAGCGCGTGCCCTTCTTCAAGACCGGCAAGGAACTGCGCGAGCGGCTGAACCTTCCCAAGGCCTGATTGTGCCGCGGGACGTGAGCGCGTAAGAGGGCGGCCATGACGCTCAAACGTATCTTGAACTGGGTTGTGGGCCTGCCAATCGCCATCATCGGCGTGGGCTTCGCGGTGGCAAACCGCGAATGGGTCACCGTCTCCTTCGATCCCATCAACCGCGCCCAGCCCTTTGCCACGGTGAACATGCCGCTGTGGGCGCTGTTCTTCGCCGGCGTGTTGTTCGGCATCTTCATCGGCTGGTTCGTGGCCTGGCGCGGTGCCGCCCGTCACCGCCGCAGCGCACGCGACGCCAGGATCGAGCTGATCCGCACCCAGCAGCATCACGAGCGCGAGAAGCGCGAGCTGCAGCAGAACCTGCCCGCCGTTCGTCCGGACACCGTCTCGTGAAGATTCTCACGGCCGCCGACGTGGCGCGGCTCGGCGGCTATCGCGATATCGTGGAAGCGCTGCGCGAGGGCTTCCGCGCCGAGATCACAACGCCGGTGCGCCACCACCACGATATTTCCGCTGTCTCTACCCTTCTTCTGATGCCTGCCTGGTCGAAGGACTGGGCCGGGCTCAAGACCGTGGTGTTCAAGTCCGATAATGCCGCGCAGGGCCTGCCCACCATTCAAGCCAGTTACCTGCTGTTCGACCAGAAGACCGGTGAGACCGTGGCGATGATGGATGGTGGCGAAATCACCCGCCGCCGCACCGCCGCGGCCTCGGCATTGGCCGCCGATTATCTTGCGCGCAAGGATGCGGAGGTGATGACTCTGGTGGGTGCCGGTGCGCTTGCCCCGCATTTTGCGCTGGCCCACGCCACCATTCGCCCGATCAAACGCGTGTTTGTTTACACACGCTCCACGCCCAAGGGCGAGGCGCTTGCCGCAGAACTCGCACAGCACGGCCTCGAGGCGCATTCGGTGACCGACCTTGAAGGCGCGGTGCGCCAGTCGGACATCGTCACCTGTGTGACCACCTCCACCGGCCCCATCGTCAAGGGCACCTGGCTGAAATCCGGCACCCATGTTGATCTCGCCGGGGCCTTCAAGCCCTCGATGCGCGAGACCGATTCGCAAGTGGTGGCGCGGTCGTCGGTTTATGTCGACACCCATGACGGGGCCTTGGCCGAGGCGGGAGACCTGCTGCAGGCGCGCGACGAGGGCCGGTTCGACTTCGCGGATGTAAAGGGCGACCTCGCGGAACTCTGCCGGGGCAAGGTGAAGGGCCGCAGTTCGGCCGAGGAAATCACCCTGTTCAAGTCCGCCGGCACGGCGATTGAAGACCTTGCCACCGCCATCATGCTGTATCAAAAGGCCCGCTGAACAGCCGGAGCCTTCGCCAATGCCTGCCAACCCGATCTGCGTCGCCCTCGACACGCCGGACCTCGATAGGGCCGTGGCGCTTGCCAAGGTGCTGAAGCCGCATGTCGGCTGGGCCAAGGTCGGCATGGAGTTCTTCTATGCCCATGGCCTTGCAGGTTATGCCCGCGTGGCGGAGACGGGGCTTCCCATCTTCCTCGACCTGAAGCTTCACGACATTCCCAACACGGTGGCCTCCGCCATGAAGGCGCTGATGCGCATCGATCCGCGCCCCGGCATCGTCAACCTCCACGCCACCGGCGGTCTGGACATGATGAAGGCCGCTGCGGAAGCCGTGGACGGCCGCGCCAAGCTGATCGCCGTAACGATCCTCACCAGCCTTTCGGATGACGACATCTGGGCGGCGGGGTTCGAGACCGCAAAGAACACGGAAGGTCATGCCCGGTCGCTCGCCGAACTGACGAAGCGCGCTGGCCTTGATGGCGTGGTCTGCAGCCCGCATGATCTCGTCGGCATCCGCCATGATCTTGGCCGCGATTTCCTCACCGTCGTTCCCGGCATCCGCCCGGCGGACGCCGCCGTGCAGGACCAGAAGCGGGTCGCTACACCGGAGGCCGCACTTGCGGCGGGGGCGGACATTCTGGTGATCGGCCGCGCCATCACCGGTGCGGCAGACCCGGCGAGGGCCGCGCAGGACATTCTGGGCACGCTTCATGGCTGTTGAGGTCAAGATCTGCGGGCTCTCGACGCCCGAGACGCTGGACGCCGCGCTGGACGCCGGCGCGGACCTCGTGGGCTTCGTTTTCTTTCCGAAGAGCCCGCGCAATGTGTCGCTGCAGCAGGCCGCCACGCTGGCCGTCCGGGCGCGCGGCAGGGCGAAGACCGTCACCCTCGTGGTCGATGCTGACGACGCGCTGCTCTCCGCCATCACCAGGGAGGTCGATCCGGACCTGATCCAGGCTCATGGGTCGGAAACGCCTGAACGCATCGCAGAGATCGCCCGGCTGACCGGAAAACCCGTCATCAAGGCCATCCGGGTGAAGGACGACGCTGACATCGCGGCGGCGGCGCAATTTTCCACCGTGGCGAGCCTCATCCTCTATGACGCCAAGGCGCCGGAAACGCTGGGCAATGCGCTGCCGGGCGGCAACGGCCACGCCTTTGACTGGGGGCTGCTGGAAGGCGGAAAACGCCCCGCCTTCATGCTGGCGGGCGGGCTGACGCCCGAAAATGTCGCAGAGGCCATCCGGGTGACGGGTGCCCCCGTAGTGGACGTGTCGTCAGGCGTTGAATCCGCCCCCGGCGTCAAGGATATCGGCCTCATCCGGAAATTCATTGAGGCCGCCAAGGCAGCCCGCTAGAGCATGATCCGCAAAAGTGGAATTCCACTTTTGCGATAAGATCATGCTCCAGCTATCAATCTGGCGCATGTTCTTGCCGATCAGGTGATTTCACCTGATCGGAACATGCGCTAGAACCGGGCATCATTCGAGAAAAGGCGGCAAGCCCCCATGAACGTGACCACCCCCAATTCCTTCCGCACCGGGCCGGACGAGAACGGCCTGTTCGGCATCTATGGCGGCCGCTTCGTCGCCGAGACGCTGATGCCCCTGATCCTCCAGCTGGAGCAGGCCTACAAGGATGCGAAGGCCGATCCAAGCTTCCAGGCGGAGCTCGACTCCTTCCTCGAGCATTACGTCGGCCGCCCCAGCCCCCTCTATTTTGCCGAGCGCATGACCGAGCACCTTGGTGGTGCCAAGATCTATTTCAAGCGTGACGAGCTGAACCACACCGGCGCCCACAAGATCAACAACGTGATGGGCCAGATCCTGCTCGCCCGCCGCATGGGCAAGAAGCGCATCATCGCCGAGACGGGTGCGGGCCAGCATGGTGTTGCCACCGCCACGGCGTGTGCGCGCTTCGGCCTCGAATGCATCGTCTACATGGGCGAAGTGGATATCGAGCGCCAGAAGCCCAACGTGTTCCGCATGATGCTGCTGGGCGCCAAGGTGGTTCCCGCCAAGTCCGGCTCGCGCACCTTGAAGGATGCGCTGAACGAGGCGCTGCGTGACTGGGTGGCCAATGTCGAAGACACCTTCTACTGCATCGGCACCGTGGCGGGCCCCGCGCCCTACCCCGAAATGGTGCGCGACTTCCAGTCGGTGATCGGCCGCGAGACCAAGGCGCAGATGCTGAAGCGCGAAGGCCGCCTGCCGGACTCGCTGATTGCGGCGATCGGCGGCGGCTCCAACGCCATGGGCCTGTTCCATCCCTTCCTCGACGACAAGGATGTCGAGATCATCGGTGTCGAGGCCGCGGGCCTGGGGCTCAAGAACAAAACCAAGCATGCGGCCTCGATCAGCGGCGGCAAGCCCGGCGTGCTGCACGGCAACCGCACCTATCTGCTGATGGATGACGACGGCCAGATCATCGAAGGCCATTCGATCTCGGCCGGCCTCGACTATCCCGGCATCGGTCCGGAGCATGCCTGGCTGCATGACATGGGCCGTGTGCAGTATCTCTCCGCCACCGACAAGGAAGCGCTCGAGGCCTTCCAGCTGTGTTGCAAGCTCGAGGGCATCATTCCGGCACTCGAGCCCAGCCATGCGCTGGCGCAGGTGATGAAGATCGCGCCGACGAAGCCGAAGGACCACCTGATGGTGATGAACATGTGCGGTCGCGGCGACAAGGACATCTTCACGGTGGCCGACATTCTGGGAGTGAAGCTGTGAGCACCCGCATCGACCGCCGCTTCGCCGCCCTGAAGACGGAAGGCCGCGCCGCGCTGGTCACCTTCATCACCGCAGGTGACCCGGATTACGATACTTCGCTCAAGATCATCACGGGCCTGCCCAAGGCGGGTGCCGACGTGATCGAGATCGGCATGCCCTTCACCGACCCGATGGCCGATGGCCCGGCCATCCAGGCTGCGGGGCTGCGCGCGCTGGCCAATGGCCAGAACATGAAGAAGACGCTGAAGCTGGTGAAGGAATTCCGCAAGTCCGACAACGAGACGCCGATCGTGCTGATGGGCTATTACAACCCGGTCTATGTCTATGGCGTCGAGAAATTCCTGAAGGATGCGAAGTCGGCGGGCGTCGACGGCTTCATCATCGTTGACCTGCCGCCGGAAGAGGACGTGGAGTTCTGCATCCCGGCGCTCAACGCCGGACTCAACTTCATCCGCCTCGCCACGCCGACGACGGACGACAAGCGCGCGCCCACCGTGTTCCACAACACCAGCGGATTCGTCTACTACGTCTCGGTGCTTGGCATCACCGGCACCAAGACGCCGGATTTGAAGAGCGTGAAGGCCAACGTCAATCGCCTCCGCAAGCACACGTCGCTTCCCATCTGCGTCGGCTTCGGAGTCAAGACCGCCGAGCAGGCGCGCGCCATTGCCAAGGATGCCGATGGCGTGGTCGTGGGCTCGGCGCTGGTGAGTGCGGTGGAGAAGAGCCTCACAAAAGCCGGAAAACCGACGTCTAAGACGGCCAAGGCCGTGCATGCACTGGTCTCGGAAATTGCGCAGGGCGTCAGGAGCTAGCCAGTGAACTGGATCAAGAACTTCGTCCGTCCGAAAATCCGGTCGATCCTCGGCTCCGACAAGCGCGAGGTGCCGGAGAACATGTGGGTGAAGGATCCCGACTCCGGCCAGATGGTTTTCTACAAGGACCTCGAGGCGAACCAGCATGTGATGCCGCAATCGGGCTATCACATGCGCATGCCCCCGGATGTGCGGTTGAAGGCGATGTTCGACGATGGCGCCTATGAGAAGATCGCCATGCCGGCCGTGCCCGCCGATCCGCTGAAGTTCCGCGACGAGCGCAAATACGCCGACCGCATCAAGGAAGCGCGCACCAAGAACGGTGTCGATGACTGCATCCAGGCCGGCACAGGTGAAATCGACGGATTCCCCGTCACCATCGCCGTGCAGGACTTCGCCTTCATGGGCGGTTCGCTCGGCATGGCCGCAGGCGAGGCCATCATCACCGCCATGCGCAGGGCGGTGGAGAAGAAGACACCCTTCATCTTCTTCATCTCGTCGGGTGGTGCGCGCATGCAGGAGGGCGTTCTGTCGCTCATGCAGATGCCGCGAACGACTGTCGCCGTGCAGGAACTGCGCGCCGCGAAGCTTCCCTACATCGTGGTGCTCACCCACCCGACGACGGGTGGCGTCACCGCGTCCTACGCCATGCTGGGTGACGTTCACATTTCCGAGCCGGGTGCCCTCATCGGTTTTGCCGGCCAGCGTGTCATCGAGCAGACGATCCGCGAGAAGCTGCCCGCCGGCTTCCAGCGTGCCGAATATCTCGAAGAGCACGGCATGGTGGACATGGTCGTCCATCGCCACCAGATGCGCGAGACGCTGAGCCGCATGGTGCGCATGCTGATGAAGGCGCCGTCCCGCGAAATCCCCTCGACCGCGCTCGTTCCCGTCGAGGGCTGATCTTGGCCCTCAGTGACGCCATCCTGACGCGGCTCCTCTCGCTGCACCCGAAGATCATCGACCTGAGCCTCGGTCGCATGCACGTGTTGCTGGAGAAGCTCGGGCACCCGGAGAAGAAGCTGCCGCCGGTCATCCACGTCGCGGGCACCAACGGCAAGGGTTCCACGGTTGCCTATCTCCGCCACATCATGCAGGCGGCGGGCCTGACGGCCCACGCCTACACCTCGCCGCATCTGGTCAAGTTCCATGAGCGCATCCGGGTGGCGGGAGAGCTGATTTCGGAAGCCGATCTCACCGCGCTGCTGGAGGAATGCGAGCAGGTGAACGGCGGTGTGCCGATTACCTTCTTCGAGATCACCACCGCTGCCGCCTTCCTCGCCTACAGCCGCACGCCGGCCGACTATCTCATCCTCGAAGTGGGCCTGGGCGGCAGGCTTGACGCGACGAACGTCATCGATCCCGCCGTTTCGGTCATCACCACCATCGACTACGACCACCAGCAATATCTGGGCGACACGCTGAGCCTCATCGCGCATGAGAAGGCGGGCATCCTGAAGCGTGGCGTGCCCGCCGTCATCGGCGTCCAGCCGGACGAGGCGCGCGCCGAGATCGAGCGCGTGGGTGAGCGCATGCGTGCTGAGCTCCATATCGCCGGGCAGGACTGGCAGGCCTATGAGCAGCATGGCCGCCTCGTCTTCCAGGATGAGAAGGGTCTTCTCGACCTGCCGCTGCCGCAGCTCAAGGGCCGCCACCAGATCGACAATGCCGGCAACGCCATCGCGACGATCCGCGTGCTCGATGATCCGCGCATCTCGGATGCCCATATCGCCGATGGCCTCAAGTCCACCACATGGCCCGCCCGCATGCAGCGGCTGGGGCAGGGGGCGCTCCTGGCGCTCGTTCCTGCCGAGTCCGAGCTGTGGCTGGACGGCGGCCACAACCCTTCAGCCGGCCGCGTGCTGGCGCAAGCCTTCTCGGAGTTGAACGAGCGTCATTCGCGTCCGCTGGTGCTGGTGTGGGGCATGCTCAACACCAAGGACGTCGGCAGCTTCATCGGCTGCTTCGCCGGCATCGCCAGCCGCGTCATTGCAATCACCATTCCCGACGAGGAAAACGCCGTACCGGCCGAGAAGCTGGCAGAGGCCGCGCGCGCTCGTGGCCTGCAGGCGGAGACGGCTCCCGGGCTCAACGCGGCCCTGCGCCAGGCATCATCGACGGTACCCGCCCCGCGCGTCCTGATCTGCGGCTCGCTCTATCTCGCCGGACGCGTTCTTGCTGCGCATGGCAATGAGGAGATGACGAAGGTTTCTGGCGCAGGGCGGCGGTAAGGCCTCGGTTCTTGTCGCCCTCTCCCGATTCAGCGGGAGAAGACGCAATTTTACCCCACCAGCCGCAAGTCCCGCGGGAAAGACGTCAGGCACTCGATGCCGGTCTCTGTCACCACCACATCATCCTCGATGCGCACGCCGGTCTCGCCCTCGCGATAGAGGCCGGGTTCGATGGTGAAGACCATGCCGGGTTCCAGCACCTGCTCGTTGCCGCGCATGATCTGCGGCGCCTCGTGCACGTCGAGCCCCAGGCCGTGACCCGTCTTGTGGCGGCAGAACTGCGCGAATTGCGATTGCTCCAGAACCGTCAGCACCGCGTCGTCGACGGCTGACGCGGTGATCCCCGCGCGCGAGATTTCGCGGCCCTTCGTGTTGGCGGCCAGCACCGTCTCGTAGAAGGCGCGATCGTGGTCGGAGACTTCCTTCACGTAGAAGGTGCGGGTGATGTCGGCACTGTAGCCCTGGTAGGTTCCGCCATAGTCGATCAGCAGCGCGTCACCCGGCTTGAGGTGGTAGTCGGGCCGGGCATGGGCATGGGGCTTCGCAGCATTGTCGCCTGCCGCCACGATGGGCGCGAAGGACAGGCCGTCGGCGCCATGCGAGAACAGGTTGCGCAGCAGGATGCCCTCGACCTCCGTCTCGGTCATGCCGACCCTGATCTCGGCCAGCGTGGCTTCGAGGGCGGCTTCCGAGATGCGGATGGCCTTGCGCTGGAGCTCGATTTCCTCCGGCGTCTTGTGCAGTCGTACGCTGGAGATTTCGCCGTGAACATCCACGAACTCCGCACCGGGCAGCGCCTGCTGCAGGGCGTAGAGGTCGAATACCCGCATGCGCTGGCCTTCGACCCCGATCCTTGCGCCCTTGCGCAGTTGCGGCAGCGCTGCGCCCGCCGTCATGAAGGCGCCCATGTAGCCAGCCTCGTCCCGCCACGGGAATACCTTGCCGGATAAGCCGATGGGGGCGAAGGAACCCATTTCGAGATGCGGGACTATTGCCACCGCCTCGCCATCACGGGGCACGATCACCGCCAGCGGGCGTTCCATCTGGTGGAAATCCTTGCGGAAGATGCGACGGAAATTTGCGCCCGGCACCAGCACCACGGCATCAAGCCCGGTACGGGCAAGAACATTGATCAATGGTTTTAGCATGCAAATCGCACTAAATTGGAGCAAAACACTTCAGTAACCGATTGCCAAGTTATGCAGAGATTATGACTCATGTGTAAGATTGCGGGGATAAGACCTTCGCTATCCCTTGATCATATAGATATATGCGGTGCTTACACCGTATTTTTCAGCGAGCTTGGTGGCCGGAACGCCCTTGGCGCGCTTGGCCAGGATGTCAGCCCGCATCTTTTCGGCCTCCACCGCCGAGCGGCGGAAGCGCTTCGGCCCGCCACTGGAGCGGCTTTCCTCGAGATGCGCGGTATCCAGCAGTTTCTGGGCCGTGGCGATGATCTTGTTGAGATAGGCAATCTGTCTCTTGGAAAGTGCCATGTTTTTTCCGCTGGTTAGGGGAGAGCTGCCGAAAATGAAGCGTGCTCTCGGGCTGTCCACACAGCCTGCTTACATCGCAAAGTTCCGCGAAGCAATCCTAACTTATTCCCGATACCGTGGTGGCTGTTTAGCCGCGCCTGCGCCGCCGCCGCTCTGACCCGTCATCACCTGCCGTGACGA
The DNA here is from genome assembly GCA_947475225.1 of Bradyrhizobiaceae bacterium. GTDB lineage: Bacteria > Pseudomonadota > Alphaproteobacteria > Rhizobiales > Aestuariivirgaceae > Aestuariivirga. The sequence continues at coordinate 3,204 of CANJMQ010000093.1, read as the reverse complement.
CCTCCTTGGGAGGCGGCAGTGTCACTTCCTTCGACAGCTGCGGGAACGACGCCGTCTTGTGCGGAATGGCCATCGCCTCGACGAAATGCTGCTGGAACATCGGTTCCACGGCCGTCTCGATCTTCTCGATGCGGCGAACCACTTTTTCGATCTCGTCACGCGCCCTCATGTTGAGCAGCGCGATGCGTGCCCCGGTGCCTGCCGCATTGCCCGCACTCTGCACCTTGGAAAGGTCGCAGTCGGGTATCAGGCCGAGGATCATCGCGTATTTCACGTCGATGTGGCTGCCGAAGGCGCCGGCAAGACGGATCTTGCCGACTTGGCTGATGCCAAGCTTGTCCATCAGCAGCCGCACGCCGGCATAGAGGGCGGCCTTGCCGAGCTGGATGGCGCGCACGTCGTTCTGCGTCACGCGGATCAGCGGCTCGTTGCCGCCTTCCTGCGGTGCGCGGATGACATAGTTGAAGGTGCGCTTGTGGGGCTCGATGCGCGGGGAGCGCTCGGCCAGCGAGCCGTCGATCAGACCGTCCTGGTTGATGACGCCCGAGAGATACATCTCGGCAATGGCTTCAATGATGCCCGAGCCGCAGATGCCGGTGACGCCGGTGCTGGCGATCGCCTCCTCGAAGCCCTCTTCGTCCGACCATTTGTCGCAGCCGATCACCTTGTAGCGCGGCTCCAGCGTTTCCGGGTTGATGCGGATGCGCTCGATGGCTCCGGGGGCGGCACGCTGTCCGGAGGAAATCTGCGCGCCCTCGAAGGCGGGGCCAGTGGGCGACGAGCAGGCGAGAAGCCGGGCCTTGGAGCCCAGCACGATCTCGGCATTGGTGCCGACGTCCACTGCCAGCATGATCTCGTCCTGCTCATGCGGCGCTTCGGACAGCACCACGCCGGCCGTGTCCGCTCCGACATGGCCGGCAATGCAGGGCAGGATATAGGCCCAGGCGCCGGGATTGAGCTGCAAGTCGAGTTCCGCCGCGGGGCAGGTGACGGCAAGCCCGGTGGCCAGCGCGAAGGGTGCGCCGCCGAGCTCGGTCGGGTCGATCCCGAGGAACAGGTGGTGCATGACCGGGTTGCCGACCAGCACCACTTCGAGGATGTCGCTCAGCTCGATGCCGCCCTGCTGCGCCACGTCCTGTGCCAGCGTGTTGAGCGCTGCACGGATGGCGGTGGTCATTTCCTTCTCGCCACCCGGGTTCATCATCACGTAGGAGACGCGGCTCATCAGGTCTTCGCCGAAGCGGATCTGCGGGTTCATCAGGCCGGCGGAGGCCGTCACTTCGCCGGTGGAGAGATTGGTGAGGTGGGCGGCAATGGTCGTGGACCCCACGTCGATGGCCAGCCCAAACAGCTTGTCATGGAAGCCCGGCCAGATGGCGACGAGGCGGTTGCCGCCGCCCGGCGCGCGCGAGAACACCGCAGCGGTGATCTTCCACTCGCCCTTCCTCAGCGTCTTCTGGAGGTTGGATATGATGGAGAGGTCGCAGGAGAGGTTATCGATGCCCCACTGGTCATGCAGCGCCCTGTAGACACGCTCGAGGTCGGAGGACGGCTTGTGCATGTCGGGCTCCTCGACCTCGATGAAGCACAGCCTGGTGGCCGGATCGAGTTCGATGGCGCGGGTGTCGGCCTCCTTGCGAACGACCTGCTTGTGGACCTGGGACTCCGGTGGCACGTCAATGACGAGGTCGCCCATGATCTGCGTCTGGCAGGACAGGCGGCGGCCGGCGGGCAGGCCGCGGATCTTGTCATAGCGCTCCTCGACCTTGGTGAGGCCGGAGACGTGGGATGCTGTTGATGTGATGCCGTGCTTGGCGAAGTCACCCTCGCCCACATTGATCTGGCAGCGCCCGCAGATCGCTCTCCCGCCGCACACCGAGTCGATGTCGACGCCGAGCGCGCGCGCTGCCTGCAGCACGGGCGTGCCGACCGGGAAGCGGCCACGCTTGCCCGAAGGTGTGAAGACGATGAGGGGGTTCGTTTCGGTCATTGCGAACGTCCTGAAAGAAGCCCCCTCACGGCGGGGCGCGGGCAGAAAGCGATCAGCTGCGGCGGCGGCGCTCTTCGCGGGCCTTGCGGCGCGCCTCGATGTCCTCGTTGGAGGAAATCTCGCCCGCTGCCTGCGCGGCGGCAGACGGAGCGGCCGTCATCTCGCGGAACTTGTTCGTCCAGAACTTGCAGTTCCGGTCGGTGCCGTTCAGCACGTTGGCGCCGAAGATGGCGTGCATGTCTTCGTCATGCAGCGGGTTCATGATGGCGGACGTCATGCCGTGGCTTGCCGCCATGGCGAGGAAGTAGCCCGTCAGGGCGCGGCGGTTCGGCATGCCGAAGGAGACGTTGGAGGCGCCGCAGGTGGTGTTGACCTTCAGTTCCTCGCGCAGGCGGCGGACGAGGCGGAACACCTGCTGGCCGGCAGTGCCCATGGCGCCGATCGGCATGACCAGCGGGTCGACCACGATGTCATGCGGCTTGATGCCATAGTCGGCGGCGCGCTCGACGATCTTCTTGGCCACCGCGAAGCGCACGTCCGGGTCTTCCGAGATGCCGGTCTCATCGTTCGAGATGGCAACCACGGCAACGTTATACTTGGCGACCAGCGGCAGGATGGCTTCGAGCTTCTCTTCCTCGCCGGTGACGGAATTCACCAGCGGGCGGCCCTTCGCGGTCTCGAGGCCCATCTTGAGGGCGGAGGTGACGGATGAGTCGATGCACAGCGGTATGTCGCAGATCGACTGCACGATCTCCAGCGTCTGGCGCATCAGCGGCGGTTCGGTCTCGTTGGGGTTCACTGCGGTGACGCCGGCATTGACGTCGAGGATGTGGGCGCCTGCCGCAATCTGGGCCAGGGCGTCCTTGATCACGGTCTCGAAATTGCCGGCCTGCATCTCGGCGGCCAGTTTCTTGCGGCCCGTCGGGTTGATGCGCTCACCGATGACGGTGAAGGGCTTGTCGAAACCGATGATGTGCTCACGCGTGGCGGATGCGACGAGGGTATGGGTCATGGGGCTTTGCCTCCGTTGGCGATGAGGGTCTTGAGCTTGTCCTGGGTGAATTCGGCCTCGATGCGGGCCTTGGCCGCCTCGACTTCGGCCAGAAGGTCGTCACCCACGGGCTGGGGCTCGGCCCGGCGCCAGTCGGCGAGGTAGCTGTCGGTATCGGAGGCGCCGCCGCGCATGGCGGCCATGTCGATCGCTTCCTGGAAGC
>CANJMQ010000092.1 GCA_947475225.1 Bradyrhizobiaceae bacterium | reverse complement strand
GGCTGTTCGAGCGAGTCGAAACCGAGAAGCCGCTGCCGGTCACCGTGGCGGATCGCAAGGGCGGTGACCATCTCGGTGTAGAGCAGCGCATGACGCGTCAGCTGGCGGTGGAACATCCGGCAATGCCGGTCGGTCCAGTCCATCATGGGGGCGACGGAAAATCGCCAGTTGTTGGGGTCGGGTTCGAACACCTTCGGAGTACCTGTCTTCGGGTCCGGGCTGCGCAGGACCAGCCAGGCAGCCAACGGGGGTTGGCCTGCACATAGCACACCGGGTGCCGAAGGCGAGACGGTTTTGCCGGTCCCTGAAGGGTGGCGGCCTCAGCCGGCCTTGCCGATCTTGGGGCGGCTTTCGAGTTCGCGGACGATGAGCACGCCATCGACTTCCGAACCCGTGCGGACGCCGATCTTGGTGTCGCTGGCGTGGGCGGCAAGAACCAGATGCGCCATGGCGTTCATGGCAAAGGCATCGGCAGTATCGAAGCGGAAGCTCCGGCGCTTGCCGTGGCGGCCGCGCAGGCCGAAGGCGAAGCCCTCGGGTCCGGCGCCGCTGGTCACCCGCAGGCTATCGACCTTGCCGACGAAGTCGAAGTCATGCGACGGCTTGGCGGGTTTCGCCGGCTTCGGGCGCGCGGCCCTGGCCTTGGTCTTTTCCTTGGCCTTGGTCTTTTGTTTGGTCTCTTTCTTGGCCTTGGTCCTCTGCTTCGCCTTGGCCTTCTTCACCGGCTTCTCGGCCACGGATTCAACTGTTTCGGTCATGTCCTGTGCGATCATGTCTCACCTCCGCGGCACGGCCAGACTGGCTGCGCAAAGGATTTTAGAGACAAAGCCATTGTCACAATCAACGAAAATCAAGACGCCCCCGCAGGGTGGCGCGCTGTCACAAAAGCTTTGCACAAATCAGGCCTAAGGTGCCCACGAGGCCAGAAGGCAGAGAGATGCTCACCAACCCGACCCCGCCCCGGCACTATCGCGCGATCTTCATCTCGGATCTCCACCTCGGCACGAAACGGGCGCAAACTGCCGCCCTCCTCGATTTCCTGCGGGAAACCGAATCCGAACAGCTCTACATCGTCGGCGACTTCATCGACAACTGGGCGCTGCGCAAGGCGTGGCACTGGGACCAGTCGCACAACGACGTGATCCAGAAGCTGCTGCGCAAGGCGCGCAAGGGCACCAAGCTCATCTACATCCCCGGCAATCACGATGAGAACTTCCGCAACTTCCTGAACCTGCGCTTCGGCCGCGTGGCGGTGCTCGAAGAGGCGGTACACATCACCGCCAGGGGCAAACGCTACCTCGTTCTGCATGGCGACAAGTTCGACGGCGTGGTGCGCTTCGCGCCGTGGCTGGCGAAGCTTGGCGACACCGCCTACGAGGTCTCGATGGATCTCAACAAGGTTGTGAACAGCGTGAGGCGCTTCTTCCGCCTGCCCTACTGGTCACTCTCCGCCTATCTGAAGTACCGGGTGAAGAAGGCCGTCGAGTTCATCTCGCATTTCGAAGAGGCCGTGGTGCGCGACGCCAAGGCACGCAATTGCCAGGGCGTGATCTGCGGCCACATCCATACCCCCGATGACCGGATGATCGACGGCATCCACTATCTCAATGACGGCGACTGGGTGGAAAGCTGCACCGCTCTCGTCGAGCACAGGGACGGAACCTTCGAGATCCTCACCTGGAACAATCCCCGCATCGCCCAGAGCACGGAAGAGACATATGCGCATTCTGATCGTGACAGACGCCTGGTCGCCGCAGGTTAACGGGGTCGTTCGCACCCTCAATGCGCTGATCACAGAACTGCGGGCCAAGGGCCACGATGTCCGCACCATCAACCCGGAGGGTCGCCCGTCACGGCCGCTGCCGTTCTACCATGAGATCACGCTGACACACACAAGCGTGGCCTCGATGCGCGCCGAGATCGCCGCCATTGCGCCCGACGTCATCCACATCGCCACCGAGGGACCGCTGGGCTGGACGGCGCGGCGCGTCTGCCTGCGCGAGGGCCTCAAGTTCACCACGGGCTTCCACACGCGCTTTGCCGAATATGCGGCAGCACGCATTCCGCTGCCCGGCGTGCTGAGCCTCGGCTGGGAAGTGCTGCGCCGCTTCCATGCCCCAAGCCAGGCCGTGATGGTGCCGACCAAGTCGATCGGCACCGAGCTTGACCGGCGGAAATTCAGGAACGTGAAGATCTGGACGCGCGGCGTTGACCACAGGCTGTTCAAGCCCTACCCACGCGACCACCTGAACCTGCCGCGCCCCATCATCCTCTATGCAGGGCGGCTTGCCGTCGAAAAGGGCATCGATGATTTCATTGCGCTGAAGGTGAAGGGCACGAAAGTGCTGGTGGGCGACGGGCCGGAGCGCGAGCGGCTGCAGAAAATGGCGCCCGACGCGCACTTCCTCGGCTTCCGCCATGGCGAGGATTATGCCCGCACCCATGCCGCCGCCGACGTGATGGTGTTTCCGAGCCGCACTGACACCTTTGGCCTGGTGATGCTGGAGGCCATGGCCTGCGGTACGCCGGTTGCCGCCTACAACGCCCCGAGCCCGCTCGACGTGGTGGACAACGGCGTGACCGGCATCATCGCCGATCAGCTGGAGGATGCCGTCGAACGCGCGATGACGCTCGACCGGGCCACCGTCGAGGAAGGTTCGCGAAAATTCAGCTGGAAGACCTGCGCCGACATGTTCGAGGGCTGGCTCGTTCCCTGCGGCTCGATCACCCTGCGCGGAGGCCGTCAGGATGTGGCCTATGCGCTGCCGCGATGACAGTGATGGTGATCGTGACGAGCAGGCAATTCGACTGCCGGACTGAATGAATCGCCGATCATCCGCGAGGTTCACAGGAGCCCGTCGATTGCATAGCTGACGTTCCCCTCCGCCGCGCATGTGGAGGAAGGGGGTATGCCCGAAACTCACAAGACCTTCAACCAACGCAAACAGCAGAGACTTCATGCAGTTTTTTGGGTTCGCCTGCCTCACGCTTGCCGCCTTGGCGCTGACAGTACAGATCGCCTCGAACGGCCTCGCCATGTACCGCTGCCGCAGGCATCGCGCCACGGCCACGCCACGCCACCGCCCGGCCATCACGCTGGTCCGGCCGTTGTGCGGCCTTGAGCACTTCTCGCGCGAGACACTGAAGTCCACCTTCAACATCGCCTATCCTGACTACGAGATGCTGTTCTGCGTCGCCGATGCTGCCGACCCCATATTGCCGCTGCTGCGCGCCGTGATCGCCGAACACCCGGGGCGCAATGCCCGCGTCCTCATTGGTGAGGACGCAGTGGGCGCCAATCCCAAGCTGAACAACATGGCCAAGGGCTACCGGCTGTCGAGCCATGAGCACATCGTCTTTGTCGACAGCAATGTCTTCACCCCGCCCGATTACCTTGACCAGCTGGCGAGTGCGCTCGAATCCGGCGCCGGCATGGTGACGGCACCGCCCGTCGGCCTTGCGCCGCTCGGCTTCTGGGGCGAGCTTGAATGCGCTTTCCTCAACTCCTACCAGGCGCGCGTGCAATACACGATCGATACGCTGGGCCGCGGCTTCGCACAGGGCAAGACGCTGTTCTTCCGCCGTGCCGACCTCGACCGTGGCGGCTTTGCGATGCTGGCATCGGACCCCGCCGAGGACGCCGCCGCCACCCGGATGATGCATGCAAAAGGCAAGCGCATCCGTCTTGCCGGGCCATTCCCGCAGCTCGTGGGCCCACGCACCGCCGCGCAGGTGTGGAAACGGCACGTGCGCTGGGCGAAGCTGCGGCGTGCCAGCTTCCCGCTGCTCTACGCGCCCGAGATCCTGGCCGGGCCCCTCATGCCGCTCACAGCGCTGCTCACCGGCCTTCACAGCCTCGGGCTTGTTTCACTGCTCCCGGCGCTGGCCTTGATGGCGGCATGGTACCTGCCGGAGCTGCTGCTGCTGCGCGTTGCCGGCTGGCCGAGATCAATCAGCCCACTGCTGCTGCGTGACATGCTGTTGCCGGCGATCTTCATTGCCGGATGCGCAGGCTCCAGCTTTGAATGGCACGGCAAGCAGATGACCGCGGCGCGGCAGACGAAAGCCAGGCCACGCCTGGCCCGCATGCACCCCAAGCTGCTGTGGGCGCGGCTTGCCAGCCGCAACCCCTTCGCCTGACACCAAGGACTGACGCAAGGCCAGCGTGAGCGACAAAGCTCTGTGCGCACAATCCGCAAGCTCGAGTGGCAAGGTCAATTGCAACGGGTCGGCACGATCATCATTTGACAAGAGGCGGACACAGACATGTCACATGACATTCACAGAGCAATCCTACGCCCTGTCCCGTTACGCATGTGCGACAGGAGAAAATCATGCTTGGACTGACCCGCCGCGCCCTGATGGGTGCATTCACGATCGCCACCTTGTGCCTTGCACAGCCGGCGCTTGCCGATGACGGCCACCCTTACTTCGGTCCCGAGGCCCTTGACCTCACCGTACTGCTGGTGCCGCCCCCGGCCAAGGACTCGGACGTCACCAAGGCCGAGCTCGCCGAAGTGAAGGCGCTGCAGGCTTCTGTGAGCGATGCCCGCAAGCAGCAGGCGATTGCCGATGCGGAAGAGGGCTTCACCCCCTTCGTGACCACCACGAGCCTCGCCGCCGTTGACCCTGCCAAGCTGCCGCTTACGGTGGCGCTCATCCAGCGCGTGCTCGACACCGAGGACGCGGCGACCACCCCCGCTAAGAAGTTCTTCGACCGTGCGCGCCCCCCGCTGGTTGATGACACCATCAAGCCACTCGCCAAGATGTCGAAGTCAAACGCCTATCCCTCGGGCCACACCACCAACGGCACGGCAATCGCCATCGTGCTGTCCGAGATGGTGCCGGAAAAGCGCGCCGAGCTGATGGCCCGCGCCGAGGATTATGCCACGAGCCGCCTGATCGTTGGCGTGCATTACCGCTCTGACCTCGGTGCCGGCTTCGCCTCGGGCGCGCTGATCGCCAAGGAACTGGAAGAGAACGCCGAGTTCCAGAAGGAAATGGCCCCCGCCAAGGCCGAGCTGCGCGCCGCCCTCGGCCTGTAGTAAGAATCCGCCAGTGCCTCACCCGGCGCAGGCCGGGTGAGGATCCTGGCAGGGACCGCCCTGCCTTACGCCGTCTCGAACTTGATGAAGTAGAGCTTGCGGGTGGTTTCGTGGATCGTCCACTCGCCCGTCCAGCCGATGGGCAGCACCAGCATCTCGCCGGGGCCGACATCCCGGCTGCGGCCGTCCTTGTCGTGCAGCGTCACCCGGCCATGGACGATGTGGCAGATTTCCGTATTGGTCTCGCGGTTGGCGGTGAAGCGGCCCGGCGTGCATTCCCAGACGCCGGCCTCGGCGAGACCGTCGGGCGAGGTCCACAGGGTCTTCGCCGCCTCCATCTGGTTTCCGGCGATGGAGGTGGGCTTGGGGCCCGGCGTGCCGAGGTCGATGGTTGCCAGGTGGGCGAAGGTCTGGAAGGCGAACATGCAGGGCTCCTCGGGGTCACGGTGTTTGGCAGGCTTATGCCTGAAGGGGCAGGCTGTTTCCATCGCCTGTTGAGGGTCACAACAGGGTGCTGGAACGGCGCTCGCATTTGCGCCATATACGCGGGAAATCACGGGGTTTCCGGGTAGCAGCGAATGACGCATGTGTGGGTCAGGGCCGAGCAGCGGCCGAATGAGGAGCGGGTTGGCCTGACGCCCGAGGGGGCGGCGGCACTCGTCAAGGCCGGGCTCAAGGTCACCGTCGAGCAAAGCTCGGTGCGGGCCATCGGCATCGACGGCTACAGGCAGGCGGGCTGCGCAATCGCGCCCGAGAATTCATGGCCGGCGGCCCCGGCCGACGCCATCATCTTCGGCCTCAAGGAACTCCCCGAAGACGGCACTCCGCTCACCCATCGCCACATCATGTTCGGCCATGCCTACAAGGGCCAGCCGGCGGGACAGGTGCTGCTCAAGCGCTTCAAGGCGGGCGGCGGCACGCTCTATGACCTCGAATACCTCGTCGACGCGACGGGGCGGCGGGTTGCCGCCTTCGGCTACTGGGCGGGCTTTGCCGGGGCCGCCATTTCGCTCAAATGCTGGGCCGCGCAGCAGGCGGGCTCACTCTGCGGGCCGGTGTCGAAATATGCCAGCAGGCAGGCGCTGCTCGACGGGCTCAAGGCCGAGCTGCCCACAACCAAGCGGCCGCGCGCCATCATCATCGGTGCGCTGGGGCGGGTGGGCACGGGAGCTGCCGACCTGTGCGCGGCAATGAACGTCGACGTCACCAAGTGGGACATGGCGGAGACCGCCTCGGGCGGACCCTTCCCGGAAGTGCTGCAGCACGAGATCTTCCTCAACTGCATTCTGGCGCGGCCCGGCTGCCCGGTGTTCGTGCCGGCATCGGCCAAGACCGCACCGCGCGACCTCACGGTGGTCGGCGACATCGCCTGCGACCCGACATCCGACTTCTCGCCCATCAAGGTCTATACACAAGCCACCGACTGGGCCGCACCGGCGCTGCGCGTCGCCGATCATCCGCCGCTCGACGTGATGGCGATCGACAACCTGCCCTCGCTGCTGCCGGTGGAGAGCAGCGAGGATTATGCGAAGCAACTTCTGCCCTCGCTGCTGACGCTCACCGATCTCAACGCCGGCGTCTGGGGCCGGGCCTTCACCGAATTCACCCGCCACACGGCGACACTCTGACGGAGACTGACATGACGACGATTCACTGGTGCGGCACCGGCCTTTCATCCGGCCCCGGCCTGCGGCGGCTTCTGGAGAACGGCCACAAGGTGGTGGTGTGGAACCGCACCGTCTCAAAGGCGCAGGAGGTGGTGGGCAATCTGACGACGGATGTTCGCCCCTATTCGCTGGAGGCGCTGGCGGCGGCGCTGCAGCCGGGCGACATCGCCATCTCGATGCTGCCCGCCGACCAGCACGTGGCGATCGCCAAGGCGTGTCTGGCCAAGAACGCCAACTTTGTGTCGTCATCCTACATTGCGCCCGAGATGCGCGCGCTCGACCCCGAGTTCAAGGCGAAGGGCCTCGTCTCCGTCAACGAGGTGGGCCTTGACCCCGGCATCGATCACCTCATGGCGCATGACCTCGTCGCACGCTACCGCGCCTCACCCGCCTACAGCCCCGACAACGTGCTGAGCTTCACCTCCTATTGCGGCGGCGTGCCGAAGATTGCGAACCCCTTCAAGTACAAGTTCAGCTGGGCGCCGGTGGGCGTGCTGAAGGCGCTGCGCTCGCCGTCCCGCAGCCTGCGCGACTTCAGGGAACTGAAGGTCGACCGGCCGTGGAACGCCATCACCTCCTATGATGCGCCGCTGCCCGTGCCGGAGAGCTTCGAGGTCTACCCGAACCGCGACAGCTACCCCTTCATGGAGGACTATCGCTTCGACAAGAACTGGAAGGTGAAGGACTTCGTGCGCGGCACCATTCGCCTCAATGGCTGGGCCAGGGCCTGGGACCCGGTGTTCAAGGAAATCGAGACGCTGTCCGGCCCTGCGGGTGATGCGCGACTGGCCGAGATGGCGGCCGAATTCCTCAAGGAGAACGCCTATGCACCGGGCGAGCCCGACAGGGTGATCCTGTTCGTGTCGCTCAAGGCCGAGCGCGACGGCAAGGCGGTGTTCCACGAGACCTGGGCGATGGACGCCTGGGGCGATGAACGCGGCACGGCCATGGGACGCCTCGTCTCCATGCCGGTCTCCTTCGCGGTGGAATCCGTGCTGAAGAAGGACTTCACACCCGGCGTGCACGCCGCCCCCGCCGACCCGAAGATCCTCGCCAGCTGGCTCGGCCAGGTGAAGGGCCTCGCCCAGTACATGGAACTGGTGAAGCAGGCGTGAGGCACCATATCCTCTCCTCCTCCGGGGGAGAGGAACCTCAAGACAGCTGTCATAAACGACCCTATACTTATCACCACGTTGGTCACCCCGGGATACAGGCGACGTGGCGCTGAGCATGACGACATTCATCGACGGCCTTCTCGCCCGCATGAGCCTGCGCGAGAAGATCGGGCAATTGAACTATCCGCATGCCGACGGCTTGCCGACGACGGGGGCGGCACCTGGTGCCGACACCCGGACGCTGATCCTGCGCGGCGAGCTGTGCGGCACCTCCGCCGGGCATGGCGCTGCCGAGCGGCGCGAACTGCAGAAACTCGCCGTCGAGAAAGGGCCGAACGGCATTCCGCTGTTCTTCGCCAAGGACTGCATCCAGCGCTATGTGACGGGGGCACCCATTCCGCTGGCGCAATCCTGCTCGTGGGAGCCGGAGTTGTTGCGCCGCATCGCGGCGATGACGGCGGCGGAGGCGCGCGCCGACGGCGTGAACCTGAACTGGGCACCGATGCTGGACATCAGCCATGATGCACGCTGGGGCCGCGTGGCGGAAGGCCATGGTGAGTTGCCCTACCTCTGCGCCAGGCTCGCACGGGCCGTGGTCGAGGGCTACCAGGGTGCCGACGGCGACGTGGCAAGGCCCAACCGCATGATGGCGACGCTCAAGCATTTCGCGGGCTATGGCCTGGCGCTGGCAGGGCGCGACTATGCGGCGGTGGAGGCGAGCCCGGGCACGCTGATGCGCATCATGGAACCGTTCCGGGCCGGCATCGAAGCCGGTGCGGGCGCGGTGATGGTGGCCTTCTCGACCTTGAACGACATGCCCGCCACCGCGCACCGCGCGCTGCTGCACGACGTGCTGCGCCAGCGCCTGGGCTTCAGGGGCATGGTGGTGACCGACTTCACGGCCATCGACCCCGAACTCGTCAACCACGGCATCGCCGCCAATGCGTGCGAAGCGGCCTACCTGGCCTTCACGGCGGGGGTGACGGTGGACCTCGTGTCCTGCGCCTTCCTCAACCATCTCGAGCCTCTGGTGGCGGAAGGCCGCATCAGCGAGGCGGACGTGACAGCGCGCTGCCGGCTGGTGCTGGAAGCCAAGGCGCGGCTCGGGCTGTTTGACGACCCCTACCTCGGCCTTGAAGAAGGCGCGCGTTCCGCGCCCAGGCCCGCGCACGTGGCGCTGGCCCGCGAGGCAGCGGTCAAAGGTCTGGTGCTGCTGAAGAACGACAAGGTGCTGCCCCTGTCGCGTGGCGGAACGCTGGCGGTGATCGGGCCGCTGGCCGACGACCGGATCGACATGCAGGGCACATGGGCCATCGACGTCGACCCTCAGAATAGCGTCACCGTGCTCGAAGGGTTGCGTACAGGCGGCGGCAACACCCATGTGCTGCATGCCAGGGGCTGCAACATCGTGGATGATAAGAACATTGCAGCGCGGCTCAACATCCACAACCGGAACACGCCGTCGGTGGTGGTTGACCAGCGTAGTCCGGACGAGATGATCGCCGAGGCGCGCAAAGTGGCGGAACAGGCCGACGCCATCGTGCTGTGCCTGGGCGAAGCGAAGGAACATGCGGGCGAATCCTCCACCCGTCTGGACATCGGCCTGCCGGGCCGGCAGCAGGCGCTGTTCGACGCGATGCGCACGGTCGCGGACACGACTGGAAAGCCGCTGATCGTCATCGCCATTGCTGGGCGACCACTGGCGCTGACCGGCGTGATGGATGCCGATGCGCTGATCTGGACCGGCCACCCGGGATCGCAGGGCGGCAATGCCATCGCCGATGTGCTGTTCGGTGGGCAGAGCCCGTCTGGCCGCCTCAGCATGGCACTACCGCGCCATGTGGGGCAGTTGCCGATGGCTACCGAGGAACTGCCGACCGGGCGGCCCAAGGACGCAATCGGCATCGATGTGCCGGGCGACGACGAGGTGGATGCGCAAGGCCGCCATGTGTTCCGCAAATTCACCACGGCCTGCATACTCGAAGGGCCGGCGACCCCGCTGTTTCCGGCGGGCTTCGGCCTCACCTACACGCGCTTCGCCTATGGCGCGGCGAGCGCCAGCGCGCACCTGCTGAAGGGCGAGCGCGCGGTACTGGAGGTGAGCGTGCCGGTGACCAATGCAGGCGAGCGGCCCGGCACGGAAGTGGTTCAGCTGTGGCTGCGCGACCCGGTCGCCCAAATCTCCCGCCCGGTGCGCGAGCTGCGCGGCTTCGTGCGCCTGACGCTGGCACCCGGTGACACGGCAGTGGCGCGCTTCCGCCTCACCACCGAAGACCTGCGCTATGACCATGGCACCGCGTTTGAAACCATGGTGCGCGCCTGGGACCCCGGCGCCTTCATCATCATGGTCGGGCCAAATGCGCTGGACACGCAGGCGCTAACGGTGACATGGGACCGGTGAGGACCTCCGCGCTGCTTGACCGCGTGCAGCGCGAGACGCTGCGCTATTTCACCGATTTCGCCCACCCGGCCTGCGGCATGGCGCGCGAGCGCTCCGGCACGCCCGACATGATGGACACGGTGACGACGGGCGGCACCGGATTCGGCGTCATGGCGATGATCGCCGGCGCGGCGCGCGGATTCATTGCGCGCGGCGAGGCGGCGGAGCGCATCGCGCTGATCTGTGGCTTCCTCGAAAGGCTGCCGCGCTATCGCGGCGCCTTCGCGCACTGGATCAATGGCAACTCGGGCGAGACCGTCGCCTTCTCTGCCCGCGACGATGGCGGCGACATCGTCGAGACCGCCTTCCTGATGATGGGGCTGCTCACGGCGCGCGAATACGTGAAGAGCAGCGAGCCGGCACTGGCGCAGCGGATCGACGCGTTGTGGCACGCGGTGGACTGGGCCGGATATTGCCCCACGCCCAATGCCATGATGTGGCACTGGAGCCCGCGACATGACTTCGCGCTGGCGCTGCAGCTGCGCGGCTGGCATGAGGCGCTGGTCGCCTTCGTACTGGGGGCGGGCTCGCCCACGCACCCGATTGATGTGAGTACCTATCAAGAAGGCTGGAAGAACAGTCCATCCTTCCGCAATGGCCGCGTCTACCATCGCATCCGCCTGCCGCTGGGTCCGGAACTGGGCGGGCCACTGTTCTTCGCACATTATTCCTTCATGGGTCTCGACCCGCGCGGACTGTGCGAGGGCGGCATCGACTATTTCGCGCAAAACCGGGCGCAGGCACGCATCAACCGCACGCACTGCATCGCTAACCCCGGTGGCTTCGCGGGCTATGGCGCGGCCTGGGGATTGACTTCATGCGACGGGCCCACGGGCTATGAAGCCTTTTCGCCCAGCCATGACCGCGGCGTGATCGCGCCCACGGCGGCCCTCGCCTCCATGCCCTACCTGCCGGACGCCAGCCTCGCGGCGCTGCGCCATTTCGATGACTACGAGGGTGGTGCGCTGTGGGGGCCGCATGGCTTCTTTGACGCCTTCAGCCAACAGGCTGGCTGGATCGCGCCAAGCCACCTCGCCATCAACCAGGGTCCCATCGTGGCGATGATCGAGAACCACCGCAGCGGGTTGCTGTGGCGGCTGTTCATGTCGGCATCCGAAGTACAGACTGGCTTAAGCCGGCTTGGCTTCACCTGCAGCAGCGGCAACGTGGCGTGACCCTGGCAGGATGACGATGCCCGGCTCAGAAATGATCTTCACGCTGCGCTGGTAGAGCCCTGACAGCTCCGCTCCATTGCCGACGCCGAGCAGACCAACATGGGCGAGCGGACCCTTGAGCAGGGCGACGATCCTGGCCTGTGCCTCGGGGTCGATCTGCACCAGCGCATCATCCATGACCAACCAGTCGGGCTTCTGCAGCAGGGCGCGGGCAAATGCGATGCACTGGCGCTCACTGGCGTTCAGCGATTGGTCCCAGCGTTCGACGGACGAGAGCCTCTCCGCAAGACGGCCGAGGCCCACCGCTTCGAGAGCCGCGGCGACCTCGCCCGCTGCGTAGTCGCCCGGTGGGTGTGGATAGCAGACGGAATCGATCAGCGGCCCGGGGGGCACATAGGCGTGGGTCGGCAAATACAGCGCCCGGCCCTTCTCCGGCATGGTGACGCGCCCCTTGCCCAGTCCCCACAGGCCCGAGACGGCGCGGAACAGAATGGTCTTTCCGGACCCGGACACGCCCTGCAGCAGCACGCGCTCGCCAGGGGCCGCCATAACCGGGTCCTCTTCGAGGCGCACACAGAGATAGGGCGTCATCACGCAGAGGCCGGAAAGCTCGATGGCGTTGCCCTGTTCGCGGCGCTCGATGTGGGGCGTATCCGCGACCTTGAGGCCGTCGACAGCCGCCAGCGCGCGGTGGAAGCTCGTCACGCGATAGAGGGTCGCGCGCCAGTTGGCGATGGCGGGAAAATTGTTGACATACCAGCGCAGCGAACTCTGCACCTGGTTGAATGCACCGACGATCAGCATCAGTTCGCCGATGGTCATGTGGCCGGTGAAGTAGAAGGGAGATGCGGCGAGGATTGGCGCCACGATGGCAAACCAGCCATAGCCTGCCGTCACCCAGGTGAGACCCACGGTGGCACGGATCGCGGCGAGGATGATATCCACCACGCTGCCGAAAGTACCCGCGATGCGCGCGGCCTCGGCAGCCTCGCCATGGTGAAGGGCGATGTCCTCGCGCGCCTCGTTGACGCGGACGAGCTCGAAGCGAAAGGCGGCCTCACGCGAGGAGCGCTCGGCGTTCAGTTCGACGAGCCGGCGACCGGCCAGCCTGCTCAACCACGAGGCCGTTATCGCATAAAGAAGCGCGCACCACACCATGAAGCCCGGAATGTTGAAGCTTTGGCCTGCGATGGGAAGCGTCATGCTGCCTGACTGTTTCCACAGAACGCCGATGAACGACAGGAGCAACAGCGTCGACTGGAACAACCCGATGCCCAGCGCCGCCGTGTGGTCGGCCAGCATATCGGTATCAATCTGCATGCGCTGGTCAGGGTTCTCGCCGATGAGGCCGGAACGGGCGATGCCATCGGCCCGACCGGGCTTCATCCATGCGTCCAGCAGGGCGCCGAACAATCCGCGCCGCAGTGTGAGCTTCAGCGTCTGGTCGAGCCAGAGTTGCCCGACATTGAGGGCGAGCAGGACAAGTGCAAGTGCGCCGAAGACCTTGAGCTGCTGCAGGAAGGCGGGAAAATCTTTGCGCGTGAGCGAATCATAGAATGGTTTGTTCCACGCGTTGAGCTGGACCTGGTACCAGGCGGTGGCGCCAATCACCACGACAAGGGCGGCGATCAGCACCATGAGGCGCCCGCCGCAGCGATTGGCACGCAACAGCCCGATCATCTCGCCGAGTTGCCCGCCGAAACCCTGGGCGGAAGCAGGGCCGCTACCGGCCGACTGGTTGAGCATGATGCAGACAGCTTATGCCGAAGCAGCGACCAGCGCCAGCCTGACCACGGAACGCGACGGGCCCCGGCGTGAACCGGGGTCCCGCATGCGCGTGGTGTCGATCAGGCGTCAGAGCGGCGTCACGCCGGTGATGTTGCCCGCGCTGTTGATGCGCACCTTGTACTTGTTACCGCCTTGCCATGCGATGAACCTGTAGCTCGGTGCCGAGCAGTCGATGGCAGTGACGTTGTAGAAGCCGTTGCCCTTCACGATGCTGCGGGCCTGGCCGCAGCTGACGCCGTAGGAGGGCTCGTAGTAGGCACCTGGAACGAACACTCCTCCGTAGCCGTAGCCGGGGTAGAAGCCGCCGACCCCGATGCCGACGCCGACATTGAAGTCGACATGGGACTTGGCTTCGGCGTTCCCGACGGGGAGCGCTGTGAGCGAGGCAAGCACGGCAACGATGGCGATCATGGACTTGGTAAGCATTGGGTTGTTCCTCCGTTTCAATGAGGTCACCCTAACCCCGCCCCGCGCCCGAAGATGTGGTGTGCATCACAGGTGGCTGGGTGGAGTGCTTTTTTCGCAGCCTACTGGATGCCACGGTTCGGTTTGGGATCCGGGAGGTCGAGTTTCAATGGTTCGCCGGGCTGCCCGAAGCCATTGTTGCGGCCCGGCTGGGTGAGCGCCGCGCAGGACGATCCGGCGAGGAAGCCGCGCGGCAATCGAACGCCCCCGGCAAGGAACGGGAAGGCCTGGTCCACCGGAACGCCAAGGCCGGTGCTTCGCGTGATGCCGCGCGGCTTGGTGACGTTGCCGCCAGGCCGCGCAATGATGAATTCACAGTGCCGCTTCAGCGTCTG
>CANJMQ010000091.1 GCA_947475225.1 Bradyrhizobiaceae bacterium | reverse complement strand
CGTAATGCTTGTGAAGGCCGGTGATCTTGAGGTCCGACATGACTAACCCTTGACTGCGCCCATGGAGATGCCGCGCACCAGGTAGCGCTGCATCACCGCGACGGTGAAGAAGACGGGAATGGTGCCCAGCACCGACATGGCGGCGATCTTGGCCCAGAAATTGGACTGGCCGCCGAAGTAATGCGTCACCTGCACAGTGTAGGTGGTGACTTCGGTGCGCGTGAGCACCAGCGCGAAGAGGAAGTCGTTCCACGCGAACACGAAGGTGAAGACGGCGGTGGCGAAAAGGCCCGAACGCGCCATCGGCAGCACCACCTTGCGCAGCACCTCCCAGCGCGTGCAGCCGTCGACGAGGGCGGATTCTTCCAGCTCCAGCGGAATGTCCTCGATGTAGCCGCGCATCATCCAGATGACGTAGGGCAGCGAAAAGGCCGTGTAGAGCACGATAAGGCCAATATAGGTGTCGACCCAGCCCAGCCAGACATAGACGAGGAACAGCGGGAATACGATGGCCACCGGCGGCATCATGCGTTGCGAGATGATCCACACGGCGAGGTTCTCGCCGCCGGTCTTGAAGCGCACCAGGCTGTAGGCGGCGATGGTGCCGAGGATCATCGCGAAGAAGGTGGAGACCGAGGCGAGGATCAGGCTGTTGCCCACCGTCGCCGCATCACCGTCCTTGAACAGCACCTTGTAGTTCGCCAGCTGCAGCGATTTCGGATACCACACCGGGGGGAAGGCGAAGATCTCGTCCGGTGTCTTGAAGGAAATGATGAACAGCCAGTAGACCGGGAACACGAAGATGATCGTGATGATCACCGCCAGTGCGTAGCGGAAGGCCAGCCGGTTGCCGGGGCGGCGGTGGAAGGGCAGGGCGGCGCTCATGTGGCTGATCTCTTCACTTGGCAAGTCCCATTCTGCGGATGGCCCATGTGACGACCACGGTGAGGATGGCGATGACGAGGAAGGCGATGGCCGCCGTGTAGCTCGTCTCGAACTGCTTGAAGCCCATGGTGTAGGTGTAGATCGAGATCGTCTCCGTCATGGTGCCGGGCCCGCCCATGGTCAGCGCCCAGATGATGTCGAAGATGCGGAACAGGTCCAGCCCGCGGATCAATATGGCGATTGCCATGACCGGCCATATGGCGGGCAGCACGATGTAGCGGAAGGTGCGGATGAAGGAGGCGCCGTCGATCTCGGCGGCCTCAGTCTGCGACTTGTCGACGTTGGACAGTGCCGCCAGCAGGATCAGGAACATGAAGGGCGTCCACTGCCAGATCTCGCAGAAGATGATGGCCGGGTAGACGAGGAACGGGTTGATCGTCCACAGCAGGTTCACGCGGTGGCCGGCGAACCAGCCGAGGATCTGGTTGATCGGGCCATACTGGTTGTCGAGCAGCAGCCGCCACGTCGCGCCCGCCACGATGGGCGAGATGATGGTGGGCAGCACGAGGAGCGACACGAAGATCTGCCGCCCCGGCATCTTCTCGAGGAAGAGGTAGGCCATGGCGAGCCCGAACAGCAGTTCAAGTGGCAGCGCCACGGCGGTGATGATGAGGGTGTGCAGCAGCGACTGCCAGAGGCGCAGATCCTTGAACAGCTGCTTGTAATTATAGAGCCCCGCAAAGGAGGTGTCGGTATCCATCATGTCGATCCGCATGAACGACACGACGAGCGAATAGATCAGCGGGAACAGGCCCACGGCCAGCAGCAGGAAGATCGCGGGCGCGATGATCCAGTACTTGAAGTTGCGGTCGGGCTGGTGGTGGGCGGCGATGGCGGGCATGTGGTGAAGAGCGATCGTCAAAAGTGGTTCAACAAGTCCTGTATCCTCTGTTGTGATCATCCCGGCGAAGGCCGGGATCCAGCTTCGGGCACCCAAAGCGGGATTCCGGCCTTCGCCGGAGTGACGGCATCAAGGGACGGCGGAGGTCGGTCGAGGGACCTCTCCCCCGCACGCGGAGGAGAGGCGCTACGTTAGTGCGTATTTACATCTTCGGATAGGCGCCGGACTTCGACGCCCAGGCGCCATAGACCGCCTTCTGCTTGTCCACGCCGATCTTGTCCGTGATGGCGTCCCAATCGGCGGCTGCCGCATCGGCAATCGCCTTCGGGTCGTCGCCGGCCCACAGCTTGGAAATCATCTGGCGCAGCGCTTCCTCGTACTTGTCGGTCTGAAGGACCGAGAGGTCGAGCAAGCCGTTCGTTGCGCCAGCCTGAAGGGCCGCGAGGTAGTCCTTCGCGTCCGGCCAGCGCGAGAGGTACTCGGCCGAGGTGAAGTGCGAGTCACGGAACGGGTCACGCAGCGCATAGGGAAGCTGCACGCGCTGCAGCGAGATCGCCTCGCTGTTCAGCCACTGGATGAACAGGTAGGCTGCCTCCTTGTTCTTCGACGTCGAGGCTACGGAGAGGCAGAAGCCCGCCGCCAGTTCCGGGTGCCCACCCGGCGGCATGGCGTAACCCACCTTGCCCGCGATCGTGGACTTGGGAACCCAGCTCAGCACTTCCTGGTCGGTGCCGTATCCGGCGGCCCAGCGGCCATAGGGCGGCCACGAGATGGTCATCGCGGTCTGGCCCTGCAGGAAGGCGGCGAGGTTTTCAACGAAGCCCCACTGCTCCACGCCCGGCGGCATCCACGCATTCTCGGCGCGCATGTCGGTCAGCACCTTCACACCCACGTCGGAATTGATCGTTGCCTTCATGGTGTCTGGGTCGAAGAACTTGCCACCTTCGTTGCGGAAGCGCTCCTGGAACATGAACATGGTGTAGGGCGGCTGGCGGAAGAAGCCCGCACCATAGGTGCCCTTGTCCTTCAGGATCTCGGTCAGCACCGGACCCGTGGCGTCGAATTCGGCCCAGGTGGTGGGCACGGCCAGGTCCTTGCCGGTCTTCTCCTTGAAGGCCGCCTGCACTGCCGGATCCGCGAAGATGTCCTTGCGGAAATACATCACGAAGACGTCGCCGTCGTCCGGGAAGCCATAGATCTTGCCGTTCACCATCATCTGGTTGTCACGGTAGGTCGAGGCAATCTTCTGCAGTTCCTCGCGGAAGCCATACTTCTCGACATAGGGGTCGAGGTCTTCGAGGGCACCAGCATTGACGAGATCGGGCATCCACGACGGGATGACGTTGAGCGCGTCATAGGCGCCCGCACCCGACTTGTAGTCCTGCATGATCTTGGTGAACATCTCGGCGGTGGAGACTTCCACGACCTTGACGTCGATGCCGGTGAGTTCCTTCCACTTCGGCCCCGAGAAGTTCAGCGGGTCGAGCGCCTGCAGGCCGGCTTCCCAGACGATGGAGATCGTCTGGCCGCTGAACTGCTTGGCGGCGTCCACGGCGGTCTGCGCCGCATCCGCTGCCGCGGCCTGGCGGGCCGCGAAGCTCGTCGAGCCTGCAAGGCCGGCAGCAACGCCGAGCTTGCCTACGTCACGTCTTGTAACCATATTTCTTCCTCCCATTGATGAACGGCAGCGTGAGGCAGCCATTCGTTTCCCCCTCTGTGAGGGAATTCCGTCGTTCAGCCGAAGCGCTTGGCCAGCGCCGCGAGCTTGGTCTTGAATCCTTGCGTGTTGAGCACGTCGTGATTGACCACTCCGCGTGGCAACTGGCCCTTCATGACGTCGAGCACCGCCCTGATGTCGGCCGCGCCATTCCCGGCGAAGCACTGGTCGGTCCAGCACAGCGCATGCGGCGCAGCGATGATGTTGTCGAGCTTGAGCAGGGGGTCCTCCGGGTCGGTCGGCTCCTGCTCGAACACGTCGAGCCCGGCACCGGCGATCCTGTTCTCCTGCAGCGCCTTGGTCAGCGCCTTCTGGTCGACGATCGGACCGCGTGCAGTGTTGATAAAGTAAGCCGTTGGCTTCATCAGCGCCAGCCGCTCGGCATTGACGATGTGGTGCGTCTCGGGGGTGAGCGGACAGTTGACGCAAAAAATGTCGGAGCGCGCGAAAAGCTCTTCAAGAGAGACGAGTTCGATGCCGAGTTCGGCGGCGATCTTCCTGTCTGCGAAGGGGTCATGCGCGATGAACTTCATGTCGAATGGCTTTGCGAGGCGGAACATTTCGGCGCCGATATTGCCCACGCCCAGCGAGCCCAGCGTCTTGCCGACGAGGCCTACACCCATGTGCGCGCCACGCGCTGCGAAGCCGGGGCCGCCCTGCCGGGCAAGCTTGTCCTTCACCATCAGCTTGCCGGTGAGGGCCAGCATGAAGGTGATGATGGAGACCGCGACCGGCCGCCTCACGCCGTCGGGCGTGATGGCGAGTGCGATGTCATTCGCCGTGCAGGCGGCAACGTCCACAGTGTCATAGCCAACCCCGAAACGCGCGACGACCGCGAGGCGACCCGACTTCGGCACGCTCGTCGCATCGAAGCGGTGGGCAAGCAGGATCAGCGCGTCGAAATCCTGGAGCTGCTCGCCCCTGATCGGCGAGGCATTGTCGAGGAACACCATCTCGACGTTCTTCGCTTCACGCAGAGGCGTCAGGTCGAAGTCAGGGAAGGTGGGCGAGCCGTCTGCCTTCCTGAAGTCTCCGGAGAGGGCCACGCGGAAGGCGTTCATCACTTCACCCCTTCACGGATTGCCTTGGAAGCTGCCGCGAGCCCGTCGCGCAGCACCCAGATGTCGCCCGAGTAGCAGATGAAGTCGAAGCCCTCCTTGTAGAAGGCGATGCCTGCGTCTGCGCTGGGCACAAGGCGGCCGAGGAACTTGCCGTGCTTCTTCGCCGCCGCGATGGTGCGGTCGATGGCAGCGGTGAACTTCGGATGGTTGAATTCGCCCGGGATGCCGAGCGACACCGAGAGGTCGAAGTGCCCGACCCACAAGCCGTCCACGCCCTTCACCGCGGCGATGGCGTCGACGTTCTCGGCACCCTCCGCTGTCTCGATCAGGCAGATCACCGTGGTGCGGTCATTGGCGGCCTTCAGCGCGTCTGCCACCGGGGCGGCGCGGTAATTGTCATGGGCCATCTGCAGGCCCACGCCGCGCTTGCCGGCGGGGAAATACTTTACCGAGTCGACCATCGCCTGCGCCTGCGCAGCAGTC
This sequence comes from Bradyrhizobiaceae bacterium, assembly GCA_947475225.1. Lineage (GTDB taxonomy): Bacteria > Pseudomonadota > Alphaproteobacteria > Rhizobiales > Aestuariivirgaceae > Aestuariivirga. Next base: position 9,577 of record CANJMQ010000091.1, on the reverse strand, counting down.
GAGATCATCGGCGCAATCAACCCCTCGGCCCCCATGTCGCAGGCCCGGGCCAGCATGTCGTTCTCCTGGGCGGGCACGCGCACGATAAGCGGAACGCCTGCGGCCTCGAAATAGCGTACGGCACTCTTCAGCGTCTCGAAGGAAAAGCCCGAATGCTCCATGTCGAAGAAGGCGAAGTCCAGTCCAGCCGCCTTGAGGATGTGGCCGATGCCCGGCGTGGCAAACTCGACAATGAAATTGCCGATCTTGGGCCCCGGCGCGCGCGCGAGTTCCTTAAGCCCCATCGAGCACTCCTCCCATGAACGCCCGGTTGCTTCCAGGTCGCACTGTTTGACTTATCATACCAGTAGCATGTAAGCAGAGACTGAAGCTATCCGAGGTTTTTGCATGACGTCAATCGCTCTCTTCGGGGCCGGCGGCAAAATGGGCCACCGTCTTTCGCGCAATCTCACGGATTCGCGCTTTACGGTGCGGCATGTGGAGGTGAGCGAGCAGGGCCGCGCGCGCCTCGCCCAGGATTTTGGCGTGCAATGCGTCTCGGCAGAAACCGCGCTCGCCGATGCCGAGGTGGCGATCCTCGCCGTGCCGGACACCCACATCGGCAAGGTAGCACAATCCATCAATCATCTGCTGAAACCGGGCACCATGGTCGTCGTTCTGGATGCCGCGGCACCCTTCGCGGGCCATTTGCCGGAGCGTCCGGACATCATCTATTTCGTCACCCACCCCTGCCACCCGCCAATCTTCAACGATGAGACGGAGATGGGCGCCAAGCTCGACCGTTTCGGCGGCATCGCGGCGAAGCAGCACATTGTCTGCGCCCTCATGCAAGGACCGGAGACGGACTATGCGCTGGGCGAAGAGGTGGCGCGCACCATCTGGGCCCCCGTCATGCGCTCGCACCGCGTGACGGTGGAGCAGATGGCGCTGCTGGAACCGGGCCTCTCCGAAACGGTGGTTGCGTCCCTGCTCGACGTGATGCGCGAGGCGATGGACGAGGTGGTCGCCAGGGGCGTTCCGGCGGAAGCCGCGCGGGACTTCCTGCTCGGCCACATGAACATCCTCGGCGCGGTGATCTTCAAGGAGCAGCCGGGCGTGTTCTCGGATGCCTGCAACAAGGCCATCCAATTCGGCAAGCCCATGCTCATGCGAGATGACTGGAAGCGCGTCTTCGAGCCCGACGAAATCGCCGCTTCGATCAAGCGGATCACCTGAGGACGCCCTGATCCCGTTCGCCTCTGGGTTTCACCTTCGCCGGGCCTGACCCCGGCCATCCTCTTTGCGTTCATCATAAGGTTGCGCCGGTCAAGGCGGGGCAAAGTGAGCAGAGAGCCACCCTTATCCCGCAGGAAACCCTTGCGCTTTCCGCCTCGTTGGTGCTGAAAGCCGCAAGGAGTTGCTGATGCCGGATTTCGTGCAGTCATTGCTGTCGCCTGAAGCGCTGTGGACGCTCGGACAGGTCATCGTGATCGACCTGGTGCTGGCCGGCGACAATGCGGTGGTGATTGGCCTCGCCGCGGCGGGCCTCCCCAGGGACCAGCGTAACAAGGCGATTCTCGTCGGCATCCTGGCGGCTACGGCGCTGCGCATCGTCTTCGCTACCATCGCCACACAGCTGCTGCAGTTGCTGGGCCTTATCCTGATCGGCGGCATATTGTTGCTCTGGGTATGCTGGAAGATGTGGCGCGAACTGCGCGACAGTGACAATGCCGGACATGAGGGGCTCGACGGCACCATCGGCGAAGGCCTCGATGCCGGATCGCCGCTGGGCACGGCTCCGCCGCGCAAGACCTTCGTGCAGGCGGCGGGGCAGATCATCGTGGCGGACGTCTCCATGTCGCTCGACAATGTGCTGGCCGTGGCCGGTGCCGCGCATGAGCATCCGGGTGTGCTGGTGATCGGCCTCGCGTTGTCCGTGGCGCTCATGGGGCTTGCCGCCTCGCTGATCGCCCGGCTGCTCAACAAGTATCGCTGGATCGCCTATGTCGGTCTGGCCATCATCCTCTACGTCGCGCTGCACATGATCTGGCGCGGCATCCTTGAAGTCTACCCGGCGGTGACCTGATGCTGAACTTTGACCAAGCCCGTTTCCTCAAGATCGAGTCTGGCGCCGTGGCGCTGGCCGGCCCGATCCATGCCGCCGTCGGTGACTGCATTGCGAAGGGGGCGAAGAACATCTTCTTCCTCGGCACCGGGGGTGCGGCCATCCTCATGCAGCCCGCGGCCCTGTTGCTGCAGCGCCGCTCCGGCCTGCCCGCCTTCATGGAAATCGCCGCAGAACTGGTGATCGCCGGTCACCACGCGCTGGGCAAGGACTCGATCGTCGTGATCCCGTCGCTGTCGGGCACCACCAAGGAGTCCGTCGCCACCCTCGATTATTGCAAGGCGAAGGGCGCCACCATCATCGCGCTGGTGGGGCACAAGGATACGCCACTCGGCCAGAAGGCGGATCATGTCTTCGTCAACTTCGCCGAGGACGATACGTCGTCCGAGTCCTTCTATCTGCAGTCGGTGCTCATCGCGCTCTCGGTCATGGCGCATCGCGGCGAGTTCGCGGATTACCGGAAGACCGTTGCCGAACTCGCCTTGCTGCCGCAGCAGCTGCTCGCCGCCAAGCAGGCTTTCGAGCCCCCGGCCGAGCGTCTGGCCGAGACCTTCCGCAGCGAGCCCTATCACATCATCACCGCCGCCGGCGGCAGCTGGGCCGAGGCCTGGTACTACGGCATGTGCATCCTGGAAGAGATGCAGTGGATCAGAACGCGTCCCATCCACGCCGCGGACTTCTTTCACGGCACCCTGGAACTCGTCGAGAAGGGCGTCAGCGTCGTGATCTTCAAGGGCGAGGATGACTGTCGCCCGCTCGCCGATCGCGTCGAGGCCTTCGCCCGCCAGTACACCGACAAGGTCACGGTGCTCGACACGGCAAGCTTTGGCATGCCGGGCATTTCGCCCGAAACGCGCGCGCTGATCTCCCCCGTCGTCCTTGCCACCCTTCTGGAGCGCCTCTCGGCCCATCTCGAGGTGAAGCGCAACCATCCGCTGACCACGCGCCGCTACTACAAGAAAGTTGCCTACTGAGGACCCCGGCATGACCATCTCCTTCTACGACCTTTCGAAGATGACGCGCACCGCGCGTGACCAGCTCCTGAAGCGCAGCGAGGCGAACCTCGCCGACTTCGAGGAAAAGGCGAAACCAATCGTCTTCGCCGTGAAGAACGAGGGTGACGAGGCGGTTGCCCGCTTCGCCCGCCAGTTCGACAAGGCGCCAGTCGAGGCCAGTGCGCTGGCCGCAACGGAAGCCGACTTCGCCCGTGCCGAAAAGACGCTGGACCCCAAGGTCAAGGACGCGCTGGAATACATGGCCGTCAACATTCGCAGGTTCCACGAGGACCAGAAGCCGGAGGAGATGTGGTTCCACGAAATCCGCCCCGGCGTCTTCGCCGGTGACCGCACCAACGCCATACCTTCGGTGGCCTGCTACATCCCGCGCGGCAAGGGGGCATTCCCGTCCTCGGTGCTGATGCAGTCAATCCCGGCCAAGGTGGCGGGCGTGAAGGAAATCTGCATCATCACTCCACCGGGTCCGGACGGAAGTCTCGATGACGCAACCCTCGTCGCCGCCCGCATGGCCGGTGTCCCGAAAGTCTTCAAGGCAGGCGGCGCGCAGGGCATCGCGGCCGTTGCCTATGGCACGCAGACCATCCCGAAATGCGCCAAGGTCGTGGGCCCCGGCAGCCCGTGGGTGGGTGCCGCCAAGCGCCTGTGCTCGCACCTGATCGACGTCGGCACGCCTGCCGGCCCCAGCGAGTTGATCGTACTCGCCGATGACACGGCGGACGGCCGCCTCGCGGCTCTCGACGTCATCATCGAGTCCGAGCACGGGCCAGACTCGTCTGCCTTTCTCGTAACCTGGAGCCGCAAGGTCGCGGAGGACGCGCTGGCCGCCATCCCCGAGTTCTGGAAGCAGATGGGCGCGCAGCGCGTGGGCTATTCGTCCACCGTGCTGGGCGGGCCGATGGGTGGCATCGTGCTGGCGCGAGATGAAGAGGAGGCCATCGCCTTCTGCAACGACTATGCGCCGGAGCACCTGGGTGTGCACTCTGACGAGCCATTCCAGTATCTCGGCCGGCTGGAGAACGCGGGCGAGATCCTGCTCGGCCGCCACACGCCGCCCACGCTCGGCAACTTCACCATCGGCGTGAACCATGTGCTGCCGACGAGCGGCTGGGCCAAGACCGGTTCGCCACTCACGGTACATGACTTCATGAAGCGCACCTCGGTGGCCTATGTCACCGGCAAGGCCTATCCCGAGCAGGCGAAGCACGCCGAGGTGATCGCCCGCTACGAGGGTTTCGACGGTCATGCCAACGCCGTTTCCGAAACCCGCGCAAGACTGTTGAGGACCAATCGATGAGCCTGCGCACCGGCGGCCAGATCCTCGTCGACCAGCTCAAGGTGCATGGCACGACGCATGTCTTCTGCGTGCCGGGTGAAAGTTACCTGGCCGTGCTCGACGCGCTGCATGACGTGGACATCAAAACCATCGTCTGCCGCCAGGAAGGTGGTGCCGCCTATATGGCGGAAGCCGTGGGCAAGATGACCGGCGAGCCCGGCATCGTCATGGTCACGCGCGGCCCCGGTGCAACCAATGCTTCCTGCGGCATCCATGTTGCCGCGCAGGATTCGACGCCGCTCATCATGTTCGTGGGCCAGGTGGCGCGCGACATGAAGGAGCGCGAGGCCTTCCAGGAACTCGACTACAAGGCGGTCTTCGGTTCGATTGCCAAGTGGGTGGTCGAGATCGACCGTGCCGAGCGCATTCCGGAGATTGTGAGCCGCGCCTTCCACGTGGCAACGCAAGGTCGTCCCGGCCCGGTGGTCATCGCGCTCCCCGAGGACATGCTCACCGACAGTGTCGAGGTGGCTGATGCGCTGCCCTATGCGCCCGTGGTGATGAAGCCCGGTGCTGAAGACATGGAGGCTCTGCGGCGCCGCCTTCTCGAAGCCGAGCGTCCCATCGTGCTCGCAGGCGGCTCCGGCTGGAGCGAGCGGGGCGTGAAGGATCTTCAGCGCTTCGCCGAGAATTTCGATTTACCCGTCGCCGTGTCCTTCCGGCGCCAGATGTTGTTCCCGGCGGACCATCCAAATTTCGCGGGCGACTTTGGCATCGGCCCCAACCCCAAGCTCCTCGAGCGCGTGAAGAACGCCGATCTCGTGCTGCTGGTTGGTGGCCGTCTGTCGGAAATGCCGTCGCAGAGCTATACGCTCTTCGACATTCCGGGCGACGGCTCGAAGCTCGTCCACATTCATCCGGGTGCGGAGGAACTGAACAAGGTCTACCGCGCCGGCCTTGGCATCCTTGCAACGCCGCATGCCTTCGCGGCGGCGGCGGCTGAATTGCCGAAGCCCAATGCCGTGAAATGGGCCGGCAGCCACAAGGTGGCGCACGCCGATTACCTCGCGTGGAGCGACACATCAAAGGTGAAAACGGCGGGTGATCTCCAGATGGCGGAGATCATGGCGCAGCTGAAGCAGGTGATGCCGTCCGACACCGTCTACTGCAACGGGGCTGGCAACTACGCCACCTGGGTGCACCGCTTCTGGCCGTTCCGCGCTTTTGCCTCGCAGCTCGCCCCCACCTCCGGAACCATGGGCTATGGCGTGCCGGCCGCGGTTGCCGCCAAGGCGCTGCAGCCAGGCCGCGAGGTCATCGCCTTTGCGGGTGACGGCTGCTTCATGATGAACGGCCAGGAATTCGCGACCATGATGCAATACGACCTGCCAGTCATCGTGGTGGTGGTCGACAACGGCATGTACGGCACCATCCGCATGCACCAGGAACGGGAATACCCGGGCCGCGTCTCAGCGACCGCGCTCAAGAACCCGGACTTTGCGGCGCTGGCCCGGTCCTATGGCGGCCATGGCGAAACGGTGCGGAAAACCGCTGAATTTGGCCCGGCGCTCGAGCGCGCCCGCAAAAGCGGCAAGGCCTCGATCATCCATTGCCTGATCGACCCGGAGGCCATCACCCCGGCGCGAAGCCTGACTGACATCCGCAATGGCGCGCTGAAGAAATAGCAAAACTTGACGTCAGACCCCCAAGGGGGCTCAAATGGGGTCATGACAACCGCTTCGCGCGCCGAGACCGTTCCACTGGCCGCCCATGCCACCTGCGCTGCCGCAGGGGTGAGGGACGGGTTGCGGGCGGCCCAGTACTATATCCGCGATCTTGCCAACGCCGACCGCTTCGGCAAGGGAGAGCCTGACCGCGTGCCCTTCCTGTCCCGCGTGGTGGCGCGTGGCGCCCGCATGGTGGACGGGCTGATGAGCTGCGGGGCCGATCTCTCGATCTCGCTGTTCCTGCCCAGCTGGCGCAAGCTGCCGTCACCTTTCACGCCCGGCCTCATGCATGCGGTGGCGGGCGACATCCGCAGTGACAGCCTCACCCACAACCCCACTTTCAACGCCTATTTCTACCGCGCCGCGATCCACGTCGCCGGGCGCTATTCGGCGCCACCCTGGCTTATCCTCGAGCACCGGGTGGATGCCGCTCGCAGAAGCCTCGCCCCGCGCGCCAATGAGGTGGCGCCGGAAAGTGTCACCATGGCGCGCATCCTGATCGCCCTTGTCGAGCAGGGGCCGGTTGCCCGCATCGGTGCGGTGTCGGAGAAGAACCGCTTCTTCGCCCAGGTTGAGCCCAACGTGGCGGTGTTCTCGATTGCCTGCGTGGCGCTGCTCTTCGCCGAGGACGGCAAGCCCACCGAGGCCATCAACGAAGACGAGTTCTTCACCGTCACCGGCGCGCTCATCGGCCCGCGTCTGCCCGCCATTGCCCGCTTCATCGAACAGCGCGACGAGACGGGGCTTGCAAGCGAACTGGCCGACATCAAGTCGATGTACTGACGGGGGGCTGCGCCGCCGATGAAGAAGGCACGGCGCGGCGGCTTCCTCCTCGGCATCATCATTGCCGCACTCCTCACTCTGCTGCGCTGGCTTGATCCGCAGCCGCTGCAGGACATGCGCGCCGCCTCGCTCGACATCTACCAGCGCCTCAAGCCGCGCGCCGCCACTGAAACCCCCGTCACCGTCGTCGCCATCGACGAGGCTTCGCTCAAGGCGGAAGGCCAGTGGCCGTGGCCGCGCGCCAGGCTTGCCGAACTCACGGACCGGCTTCTCGCCTCCGGCGCCGCCGCGGTGGGTTTTGATATCCTCTTCGCCGAGGCAGACCGCCTGTCGCCCGCCGTCATCCGCCGCGATCTTGGCATCAGTGACCCGGCCCTGCTTTCGGCATTGCGTGACGGCGATTCCGGTTTCGCCGCCGCCATCGCGGGAAAGCCCGTGGCGCTCGCCTTCACCGACGCGCCGGGCGAAGGCGCTCTGCCTCCACTGAAGGCGGGCTTCGCGGTGTCTGGCGAGGAGGTGGCCAGCGGCGTCACCAGGCTGGGCGCGGCCATTCTGCCGCTGCCCCAACTCACCGAAGCGGCGTCCGGCCTCGGCCACATCAGCCTGAGCGGCCAGCAGGCGGGCACCACGGTGCGCCAGGTGCCGCTGCTCCTGTCGGACGGCGGCAACCTCTATCCTGCCTTCCTGCTCGAAGCGCTGCGGCTTGGGGCAGGAGCCTCGACCTATGTGGTCGAGGGCGATCCGCTTTATGCGGGCCAGATGCAGTCGCTGCGTGTCGCCCAATTCACCGTGCCCACCGACGAGATGGGCCAGCTTCGCTTCTACGCGGCACCACAGGCCTCAACGCCCACCTTCGCCGCCGCCGATGTTCTTGGCGACAAGGCTGACCTGTCCAAGATCGAAGGTTCCATTGTCCTCGTCGGCGTCTCCGCTGCCGGGCTGCAGGACATCCGTGTGACGCCACTGGGCGAGGCCGTGCCGGGCGTCAACATCCATGCCCAGCTCATCAGCCAGATCCTAGCCGGGGACTTCCTGAACCGGCCCGCCTGGGTCGATGGCGCGGAGGTGCTGGCCATCGCGGCGCTGTCGCTGCTGCTGGTGACGGTGGCGACATTTGTCGGTCCGCTGGCGGGCCTCGTCGCGGCGGCCATGATGATGGCATTCATCGCCGGGCTCTGCTGGTATCTCTTCACCACGCAGGGGCTGCTGATCGATCCGGTGTTTCCGATCGGTGGCGCGCTGCTCACCGTGTTTGCCACCACCGCCTTCTGGTACGTCGTCATCGAGCGCGAACGGCGCTACATCCGCCAGGCCTTCGGGCGCTATGTCTCACCCGCGCTTCTGGCCCGCATCGAGCAGAGCCCGGAGGCGCTGAAGCTGGGTGGCATCAACCGCGAGATCACCGTCCTCTTCATGGACGTGCGCGGCTTCACCTCCTTGAGCGAAAAGCTCTCCCCGCAGGACACGATACGCTTCCTCAACACCGTGCATGGCGCGCTCAGCGTGCCGGTGGTGGAACTGGATGGCACACTCGACAAATACATCGGCGACAGCCTCATGGCCTTCTGGAACGCTCCCCTTGACGTGGGCGAGCACGCCGCAAAGGCCGCTGAGGCCGCGCTGCGCATGCGCGATGCATTGCAAACCTTGAATCAAACCAGCGCGTTCGGCCTCCCTGATGGCCAGCAGGTACGGATCGGTATCGGCATCCACACCGGGCTTGCCTGTGTCGGCAATGTCGGCACCCAGAGCCGGCTGAACTATTCCGCCGTGGGCGATACGGTGAACACCGCCGCCCGCATCGAGGCTGCCTGCAAGGATTTCGCTACTGACATCCTCGTGTCCGGCGAGACGGCGCGCCTCATCCCGCATTTCCGCACACGTCTGGCGGGTGAGGTTCACCTGCGCGGCAAGAGCCATGCGGAGGCTGTCCACTACCTTGACGGACGGCCCCCCGAAAGCGATCTTGCTTGAACCCGGCGCGGCGCTGTGCGTAGATCTACAGAACGGCGGCGCTTGGTGGGGTGTGACACATGGCAACTCCTGATCTTTCCCGGAAACTGATCCTGAGCCTCATTGCTGCGGTGGCATTCGCGGTGCCGGCTGCCGCTGCCGTGAAGGTTGGCGAGGCGGTTGACATCACGGTGCTGGTCAGCGGCCAGGACGGGGCCATCGCCCGGGGCGGCGCCATCCACCGTGACGAGCGCATCCGCACCAATGCCGCCGGCGTTGGTGCCTTCCTGTTCGACGACGGCACCAAGCTTGCGGTCGGCCCCAATTCCAGCGTGGTCATCGACAGCTATGTCTATGGCGGCGGCAGCACAGTGAAGAAGCTCACGCTGGGCGCAACGAAGGGCTCGCTGCGCTGGATCAGCGGCAAGTCGGACCATTCAGCTTACAGGATCACCACGCCCTCGGGCACGCTCGGCGTGCGCGGCACCGCATTTGACGTCTATGTCGGCCGCAATGGCGTGACGGCCGTGACGCTTCTCAACGGATCGGCGCAATTCTGTGGCGCCAATGGCTGCCAGACGCTGAAGCGGCACTGTGAATTCATCATTGCGCGGCCTGGCGGCAACGTCACCAAGCCGCGCGGCATCACGCGAAGCACCGGCCTTGGCGTTCCGGTGGACCAGGCCTTCCCGTTCCTTGCCGGGGGCGTTCGATTGCCGCG
>CANJMQ010000090.1 GCA_947475225.1 Bradyrhizobiaceae bacterium | reverse complement strand
GCAGCCCGTTGCGATCATACCGGGCACGGTTATCTTGCGTCCACATCGGCGGCCTCCCAAAGAATCACTCCGCAGACATCGAATCACAAATGATTCATCCGATTCAAGAACTCTCTGGACAGACACTCAGGCCACCAGACCGCGCAGATAGAAGAGGTTCGCCTAGCGTGAGTCACCCGAGAGGTCGGCCGTCGATCTCCGGCAGTCAAGGGCAAGAAGCGCTGTCGTATGCACGGCGGCACAAATCCCGGCGCGCCTAAGGGTAACAGCAATGTCTGGATGAGCTAGAGGGGGCACCGATTGCGAAACAAAATTTGCCGCCCACACAGGCTATGTACGGGCGGCATGAATTCCAGGTATCGGGTGAGGGCGTTTGGGTGTCAGTCCCGTCGATCAGCTGGGGCGGACCAATCGGATCCAGTGCTTCACGAGAAGCAAACCACATCATGTGGGTAGGCATGTGGGCAGGAACGAAAAATAGGCGATTTATCCAATGATATCAATGGTTAATGGCGGAGGGGGAGGGATTCGAACCCCCGGAGGGCGCGAACCCTCAACGGTTTTCAAGACCGCCGCAATCGACCGCTCTGCCACCCCTCCGCAGGATTTCAGGGTTGTTTCATTGCCCCAGGGGGCTGGATACTGTCAACAATCGTAGTGCTGCTAGTGAGTCGTTAAAGAATTCGATGCGACCGTTCAAATGCTGAACGAGGGTACGACAATGACATATGTCTTGGAAGCACTGGTGGCCGCAGTCGCCGCAGGTTGGCTTGTACGTGAACTCACCAGAATGAAGAGCTATCGTGCCGTCTGCACAGCCAGATTACGGCAGGCGTCTACCTGACGGGCTGTGTCCGGCAGGGCCTTTTGGGCCCCGCCGGATTGTCCAGAAGAAACATTACTCTGCGTAAGATGGATCCTCAGCGTCGAGGATTTCCTTCATTTGCGAGAAATGCGACTTGAACTGCTCGCGGTCGGACTCCCACTCCTGGGCGGTTTTTTCGGCGATTGCCGGGCTCATCACATGCAGTTTCTGGCCGGTCGAATAGGCGAGCACCAGGTTCCGGCAGGCGCGCTCGAAGTAGTAGGTGAGGTCGAAGGCCTCTGCCACGGTCTCGGCGCAGACCAGCAAGCCGTGATTGCCCATCATCATCATCTGCTTGTTGCCGAGAAGGCGGCCGAGGCGGTCGCCCTCCTGATCCGTATTGGCCATGCCGCCATAATCCATGTCGAAGGCCACGCGGTTATAGAAGCGTGCCGTATTCTGGTCGATCGGCAGGATCTCGGGGTTGGCGAGCGAGGCGATGGCCGTTGCGTAAGCTGGATGCAGATGGATGATGCAGCGCGCCTGCGGCACGGTGGCATGCATGCGACCATGGATGCACCAGGCGGTGAGGTCCGGCGCGTCAGGCCTGTCCATGGTCGACTTGTCGTCGGTATCGAGCAGCAGCAGCTCCGAGGCCTTGATGCGCGAAAAATGCTGCCAGCGCGGGTTCATGAGGAACTTCTTGCCGTCGTTCGATACGGCGAGGCTCAGGTGATTGGCCACTGCCTCGTGCCAGTCGTACTTGGCGGCAAGCCTGAAAGCCGCCGCAAGGTCGACACGCAATTGCCATTCGTCGGTTTCAAGAGCTTTCGCGGTCTTGAGCGTCGCGAGGTTCCCCATCATGATCTCCTGTGCTGATGGCGAGGAGGATAACCCTTCCCTTGTTGCGGGGCAATCGGGCATGATGGGGGCGAGGCGCATGGCGGGAGTGCGGAAGGTTCAACGAATGCGGTTTTTGGCGGTCTCGTCGATCATCCTCGGAGTGGCGGTTGCCGCAGGCCATGCGCTGGCGTCTGGCGGCCCCCAGGGCATATGGCGGATGTCCAAGGGCAAGGTGACGGTGCGGGTCGTGCCCTGCGGCGGAAGCTATTGCGGCATGGTCGTGGCACTCAGGAAGCCGCGGGATGGCCACGGCCACTGGCGCCTCGACAAGGAAAACCCCAACCCTGCGCTGCGGTCACGCCCGGTCATTGGCCTCACCATCCTGTCCAACATGCGGACCGTGGGAACGGGGGCATGGTCTGGTACGATCTACAACCCGGACGACGGCAAAACCTATTCCTCTTCAATGCGGCTTTTTGGGCCCTCGACCATGACGGTCAGCGGTTGTGTTGCGGGTGTGCTCTGCAAGTCCATGAAATTCATCCGCGTCGATTGAAGCGAAAACAACGCCATGCGCTATCCCCTATCAACCCTCGCAATCCTGCTGCTCCTTGCCAGCCCGGCCCTGGCCCAGGCGCTGCAGGACCTGCCCTTTGACAAGCAGTTGACCCTCGCCAAGGTCGGTGACGTCGATGCCCAGTATGAGGTGGGCCTTGCCTATGAGACGGGCAAGAGCGTTGCCATGGACGAGGCTGAGGCCGCCCGCTGGTTCCGCCAGGCGGCGCTGCAGGGGAATGTCGAGGCGCAGTATCACCTGGCCCGCCTTGTGTCGCGTGGCACCAAGGGGCTGAAGCAGGATTTTCCGACGGCGCTGAAGCTCTACCAGGACGCCGCCGCCAAGGGCTATGCACCCGCAATGGATGCGCTTGGGCAGGCTTTCCAGCAGGGAAAAGGAACCGAGGTCGACCTCACAAAGGCTGCCGAGTGGTACCAGAAGGCCGCTGATCAGAAACTCGCAGACGCCCAGAACAATCTGGGCATGCTGTACCTCGAGGGCAAGGGCGTGGCGCGCGACCTCAACAAGGCCTTCAGCCTGTTCCAGGCGGCCGCCGAGCAACGGGATCCCTGGGGCCTCAATAACCTAGGCGGCATGTATGAGATGGGCTGGGGCACCACGGTTGACAAGACCAGGGCGCTCGACCTCTACCAGCAGGCGCTGGCCGCCGGAAACGACAAGGCGCAAGCCAATATCGAGCGATTGCAGGGCAAGAGCGCCGCGGCAGAATAGCGCCGTCGACAAGCTCTCGTTAACCATACTTCCCAACGCCTCGTTTACGCTGGAGGCGCAAAATCCTCGATCAGTGGATTCATTTGCGCCACGCGTGTGCAAGGCCGTGTGTTCGGAGTGTGTGGGTATGTTGCGTCTTGCGCGGAACGGAATTGTTCTGGTCGCCATGGGTCTTGCGATCGCCGGCTGCGCTTCGCACAAGCACACGGCTAAGCGTGATCCTTTCGCCGGTCAGGGCAGCCCGATCTATCCGGGCGGTGGCCCGGTTCCATGGGGCGGCGGCCGGTACTACGTCGGCAAGCCCTATCAGGTTGCCGGCGAGTGGTTCACCCCCAGGGAACAGCCGGACTACGACAAGAAGGGTGTCGCGTCGTGGTATGGCGAGGACTTCAATCGCCGCAAGACCTCGAATGGCGAATGGTTCGACATGAACCGCCTGACCGCGGCGAGCGCGACATTGCCGCTGCCAAGCTATGTCAAGGTGACGAACCTCGACAACGGCAGGGAGGTCGTGGTCCGCGTCAATGACCGAGGACCCTTCGTCGACACCCGAATCATGGATCTTTCCAAGGCGGCTGCCGACGAATTGGGTTATCTCAAGAAGGGCACCACCAAGGTTCGAGTTCAGTATCTCGGACCGGCCCCGCTGAATGACAATGGTGGCAAGCACCTTGTCGCCATGAACACCGAACTCCAGCGCGGTACGCCGAACCGCAACCTCATCGCTGCTGCCGACCGCCGCCGCGGCAAGTCTTCGTCTGATGGAGTCACGGTTGCACAGTTGAAGCCAGCGAAGAAATCGTCCCAGCCTGTTGCAGAGACGGTCGCCTACCAACCACCTCCGGCGTCCCAGGCACCGGCAACCGCCGCGCCGACGGGCGAGGTGAGCTATTTCATTCAACTCGGTTCCTTCTCGGATGGCGACAATGCGGCCCGGGCTCGTGAGCATTTTGCGTCGGTCTGGCCCGTCCAGTTCATCGAACTTTCAGGTGCCGCGGGATCAGTCTACCGCGTCCGCCTGGGACCGATATCGGATGCAGATGATGCGCAGACGGCGCTCTCCGACGCACAGACCGCAGGCTTCACTGATGCGCGCCTGATCAAGACGGAAGCAGTTCAGGCTTCTCTCCAGTAAGCTGCGTTACTGGGCCGCCGCCGGGTTCAGCCGTTCCTCTGGGTGGGTCGGGTCGTTGTATGGCCAGGATGCCATTGCCAGAATTGACACGAGTGATACGAAAGCGCCGGCCATGATGACGAGCGCGGGTGCCATTTGAATGCCCAATCGTGCGAAGAAATATTCCGTCACCATCGGCGCCAGCCCGCCGAACACGCCGACTGGAAGGCTATAGCCAATCGAAACGACTGTTGTGCGGACGCTGGGATTCACCAGTGCAACCATGCAGGCACACATTGGCCCCACGAAGAAGCCCTGGCCGAGTGCGATGATGCTGATGCCGAGCATCTGCGAGGATGTGTTCGGGCTTTGCATCAGATGAAAAGCTGGCCATGCACAGGCGAGTAATATTGCGAGGCCTGACATCGAAACTCTGAGACGGCCCAGGCGGTCTCCGAGCGCGCCGCCCGCCAGTGACAGAAGCGCCACTGCAACCAGACCATAGAGATTGATGCCCAACGCATGCTGTCGCGTAACACCAGCCATCTGCACCATCCATGGCACCGCGTAGGCAAAGCCCACGAAAGTGACGACGCCCGTCGATGTGTTGGCGAGCGCGATGGCGAGCATTTCCCGCCAGTGGTCCCTGAAGGCCCTGACCAGCAGGTTCTCGGATAGCGAGCTATCGTCTGGGCGCGTGCGCTCGACGCCGAGGCCCATGCGCACGGCAAGGCCGACCACGGTCAGGACGATGCTTGCGATGAACGGAATGCGCCAGCCCCAGGCAGCCATCGTCTCTGCACCAAGAAAGTCACCGACGATGATGCACACTGCGGTGCCCAGGAATAGCCCGCCGAAGGCGCCCATTGGGCTGAAGCTTCCCCATAGCCCGCGCCGCTGCGGTGGCGCATGCTCCACGATGTAGACGATGGATGAGGAATATTCCCCGCCGACCGATAGGCCCTGGATCATCCGCAGAGCGATGAGCAGGATGGGAGCCAAAACTCCGATCGTCTGGTATGTCGGCAGTACGCCGATGATGAGGGTAGGGACCGCAATAAGGACGATGGAGAGCTGCAACGCGTAGCGCCGGCTCAGTCTGTCGCCCACCAGCCCGAGAACCAGTCCGCCAACCGGACGCATGATCATGCCGACGGCGAGGGTGGCATAGCTTGCCAGCAGGCCGGCGACAGGATCTGTCGAGGGGAAGAAATGCGCCGCAAAATAGCCAGCCAGGAAGGCGTAGACCGTAAAGTCATAGAACTCGATGGCGTTACCGATAGCCCCGGCCAATACCACGCGTGCCGAGGATAGCTGTCCTTGTTGCCCGCTCATGTCGCGCCCCATTCCGTTCAAATGTACAGTCGCCCTCTTACACCGGTGGGCGGACCGGTCCTGAATAGACTATGCCAGGATAGACCGCCGCACCATTCGTGTCTTCCGCGCCAGTCCGGGCGTGAGCCGACATGTTGACCACCCGTGGCACGGGCCATGTCAACCTCGCCGGAGCCGCGTTGATTTCGCTCCCAAAGGCCTTTAGCGTGAGACCATGATGTCAGTAGCGGGTTTGCACCGAGTCGCCTGTTTGGTCCTGGCTGCCTGCTTGCTGGTGGCGTTGCCGGGGTCAAGCCGGGTGCTGGCCCAGGACAAGGCGGATGTTCCCTATGTCTCGAAGGCGGACGAGGCGATCCTGATGGATGCCCGCACCGGTCGTGTTCTCTACGAGAAGAATGCCGACCAACCGGTGCCGCCCGCCTCGATGAGCAAGCTCATGACCATGATCATGGTCTTCGAGGCCCTGAAGGCCGGCAAGATCACGCTGGATCAAAAATTCAAGGTTAGCCAGGATGCCTGGAAGCGCGGCGGCGCCTCCTCGGGTGGGTCAACCATGTATGCCGAACTCAAATCGGACGTGGCTCTTGAAGACCTGATGAAGGGCGTCGTTGTGCAGTCCGCGAATGATGCCTGCATCGTCATCGCGGAGAATCTGGCTGGCAGCGAGCAGGCCTTCGCCGAGCAGATGACGAGGCGTGCCCATGAACTGGGCGCCACCAATGCCACCTTCAGGAACGCCACCGGCCTTCCTGACCCTGAGCATCGGATGAGCGTGCGCGACCTCGCCATTCTGGCACGCTACATCATCAATAATTTTCCCGAATACTATAAGTATTACTCGATCCCCGAATTCACATGGAACAACATCACACAGCAGAATCGCAATCCGCTGCTCAAGGATTATCCGGGCGCTGACGGCATGAAGACCGGCTATACCAAGGAGGCCGGCTACGGGCTCATCGGCTCTGCGGTACGTGACGGTCGACGCCTCATCATGGTGATCGCCGGCCTCAAGAGCATCAACGACCGCAAGCAGGAAGCCCAGAGCCTGTTGGACTGGGGCTTCAAGCAGTTCCGTACGGTTGACGTCTATGCCAAGGGCGACCGTGTCGGCCAGGCCCGTGTGTGGGGTGGCACCTCGCGCCATGTTTCACTTTTCGCCGCAGGTGACGTGCGCGTCGCCCTGACACCGCAGGAACAGGCGATGGCCGAAATGAAGCTGTCCTATACCGGCCCGCTTATCGCCCCCGTCTCGGCAGGAGCGCAGGTGGGATCGGTGCGCTTTATTGTCGACGGTGTCACGGTGGCTGATGTACCGGTGGTGACGGGCGAAGCGGTCCCTGCTGATGATTCCATGTGGTCGCGCGCCGTCGATTCCGTCTTCATCATGGTCTTCGGCAGCTAGATGCCCTCACTCTTCATCACCTTCGAGGGGGGCGAGGGCTCTGGAAAGTCAACGCAGATCCGCCGGCTCGCCGCGCGACTTGGTGCGGCGGGTCGCGATGTTCTCATCACCCGTGAGCCGGGCGGCACGCCGGAGGCGGAGGCTGTGCGCACACTCCTGGTCTCGGGCGACGTGGCCCGCTGGACGCCGAATTCCGAGGCGTTGCTGAATTATGCCGCACGCGAACAGCACCTCGAACAGGTTATCCGTCCGGCGCTTGCGGCAGGACGCACTGTGCTTTGTGACCGCTTCATGGACTCAACCCGCGCCTACCAGGGCTATGCCGGGGGCTGCGCCCCGAGTTTCATCGACGCCCTGGAGAAGACCATCGTGGGTGTTACGCGTCCAGACCTCACGCTGGTCTTCGATCTTGATCCCACGGTTGGCCTTGCGCGTGCCAGGTCGCGCGGGGATGTCGTCAGCGAGGACCGCTACGAACGCAAGGGGCTGGCCTTCCACCAGAAACTCCGCGAGGGCTTCCTTGACATCCTCAGGCGGGATCCGACGCGCTGCCGCTTCATCGATGCCGCACAGGATATCGAGCAGGTGGCGATAGATGTCTGGTCCGTCGTCGAGGGCACTCTCTGATGGCCGAGGATTTCAAGGACCCGCGCGACGTAGCCTGGCACCCGCGCCGGGCTACGGAACTTTTTGGACACAAGGCCACCGAAGCCCGTCTGCTGCAGGCCCACCAGTCCGGGAAACTGCACCATGCCTGGCTCCTGTCGGGGCCGAGGGGCATTGGCAAGGCGACACTCGCCTACCGCTTCGCCAAGTTCCTGCTGCAAGTTCCCAACGCTCATGGCGCGAGGGCCCACACCGCGCTGCACATCGCGCCCGAGGGGCATGCTTTCCGGCAGGTGGCCGCCGCATCGCATCCCGATCTCCTGGTCATTGAGCGCGCCGTGGACCAGCGCGCCAAGCGGTTGAAAACCGAGATTGCTGTCGATGATGCGCGCGAGGCGCAGAACTTCTTTGCCCGCACCTCGGGCGCAGGTGGATGGCGTATCGCGATCGTGGATGCGGCGGACGACCTGAATTCCGAATCCGCCAATGCGCTGCTGAAGGTGATCGAGGAACCGCCGAAGCAATCGATCTTCCTCGTCGTCTGCAACCAACCGGGTCGCTTGCTGCGAACCATCCGCTCGCGCTGCCTGCACCTTCCCATGGGGTCACTGTCGAATGACGAGACGCTGAAGGTGATCCGCCAATTGCCGGCGGATGCGGTCGAGGCGGAGGAGGGGGCGGTGCGGGAGGCTGTTGAACTCTCCCGTGGCAGCCCCGGCAAGGCATTGGACCTGATCGGCTCGCGGGGTGCCGCCGCCTTCGGCGAGTTCATGAAGCGATCCAAGCTGTCGCCCGCCACGGCGGTGGAGATCGCTGCGGCCTTCTCGGGCCGCGAGACTGCAGAGGATTATCATGTTTTTTGCGAGCTTCTCGTGGGCTGGACCGCTGAGCAGGCGCGTGCTGCCGGGTTGCGTGGGGCGGGCGAGTCGCTGGCCCGGGCGCATGACGACATCAATGCTTCCCTCAGGCAGGCGGATGCCCTAAACCTCGACCGCCGCCAGACGGTCACCGATGCGCTGATGCGTCTCGAGGAGGCGCTGAAGGCCTCCTGAATTCAATTAGATAGAAGAACATGTCGAAACCGAAATTCTACATCACCACGGCCATTCCCTATGCCAACGGCGCACCGCACATCGGCCACGCCTACGAGCGCATCGCGACGGACGCTGTCGCTCGCTTCAAGCGGCTCGACGGTCATGATGTGCTGTTCGTCACCGGCATGGACGAGCATGGCCAGAAGATGCAGCAGACGGCGGCCCGCGAGGGCATCACGCCGCAGCAACTGGCGGATCGCACCGCCGCGCAGTTCGAGGAAATGGGCGAGCAGTTGAACGCGCGAGCCGACGACATCCTGCGCACCACCGAGGCGCGCCACAAGACGTCCGTTCAGGAAATCTGGCGCCGCATGGCCGCCAATGGCGATATCTATCTATCCAAGTATTCCGGCTGGTACTCGGTGCGTGACGAAGCCTATTACGGCGAGGACGAGATCGAGGAACGCGACGGCCGCCGGTTCGCGATCAAGACCGGCACGCCGGTCGAGTGGGTGGAAGAGGAGAGCTATTTCTTCAAGCTCTCGGCCTATGCCCCGAAGCTGCTGGAGCTCTATGAGAAGCGGCCGGACTTCATCGTTCCGGAGCACTACCGCAACGAGATCGTGGCCTTCGTGAAGCGTGGCCTCAACGACCTGTCGATCTCCCGCACCACCTTCGACTGGGGTGTTCAGGTGCCCGATGACCCGAAGCACGTGATGTATGTGTGGGTCGATGCGCTGACCAACTACCTCTCGGCCACCGGCTTTCCGGATACCCATGCGCCGCGTGCCGCATTCTGGCCGGCGTCTGCCCACGTCATCGGCAAGGATATCACCCGTTTTCATGCCATCTACTGGCCGGCCTTCCTGCTGTCCGCCGGTCTGCCCGTGCCGGACCAAGTGGTGGTACACGGCTTCCTGTTCAGCCGTGGCGAGAAGATGTCGAAATCGGTCGGTAACGTCGTGGCGCCGTCCGATCTCGTAAGGACCTATGGTGTTGATCAGACTCGCTATTTCTTCCTGCGCGAGGTGCCCTTCGGGCAGGACGGCAACTACAGCCATGAGGCCATCGTCAACCGCATCAACGCTGATCTGGCCAATGACCTCGGCAACCTCGCCCAGCGCTCGCTGTCGATGATCGCCAAGAACTGCGGCGGTGTCGTACCGAAACATGGTGCTTTCACCGAAGCCGACAAGGAAATCCTCGCCGCCGCCGATGGCATCCACGAAGAGGCGAGGGCGGCGCATGAGACTTATGCCATCAACAAGGCATTGGATACTATTTGGCGGGTGGTGGCGGATGCCAATCGCTACTTCGCCGCTCAGGAGCCCTGGGCGTTGAAGAAGACCGACCCTGCCCGCATGGAGACGGTGCTCTACGTGACGGCAGAAGTTCTGCGCATTATTGGCATCATGGCGCAGCCCTATACACCGGCGTCGGCAGCATCGCTTCTGCATCTCCTGAGCATCGACAACAACGCCCGCAGCTTTGCCGACCTCGGCAAGCGGCTGGTGCCCGGAATGCCTCTGCCGGTCCCCGCGCCGATCTTCCCGCGTTTTGTGGAAGAAGAAGCGGCGAAGGCCTGATGCTGGTCGTCGACAGCCACTGCCATCTCGATTTCGAGGGCATGGAGGAGAACCTGCCCGGCATCCTGGCGCGCGCCGAGGAGGCGGGGGTCGGGTTGATGGTGTCAATTTCCTCACGCGTCCGCAGCTATGAAAATCTGCGATGGATCGCAGAGCAAAATTCCAATGTTTACTTTACTATAGGAACGCATCCTCACAATGCACATGAGGAATTGGGCGTTTCGGCGGAGGAGCTGGTGCGCCTCGCGGGGCACCCGAAATGCGTGGGCATCGGCGAGGTTGGCCTCGACTACCATTACGACCTGAGCCCGCGCGAGGCGCAGGAGGCCAATTTCTTCGTCCACATTCATGCGGCCCGGCGCTCCGGCTTGCCGCTGGTCATCCATAGCCGTGAGGCGGAGGATGATACGATCGCCATTCTCGAGGAGGAGTTCGCGCTCGGGCCCTTCGTGCCGTTGCTCCATTGCTTCACCTCGCACCGCCGACTGGCGGACGCCGCCGTGAAGTTGGGGGGCTATGTCTCGTTCTCAGGGATCCTCACCTACAAGACCGCCGAGGACATCCGCGAGACGGCGGCGGCCCTGCCGCTGGACCGGATCATCGTCGAAACCGACGCGCCGTACCTTGCGCCCCTGCCTTATCGCGGGAAGTCCAACGAGCCTGCCTTCGTGGTGAAGACCCTCGAGGTGCTGGCCAAAGTGCGGGGCCTGCCCGTGGAGGAGATGGCCCGCATCACCTCAGACAACTTCTTCCGTCTGTTTTCCAAGACTCCGCGCCCCACCCGCTACGCATGACGCGCAAGATCACCATCCTCGGGTCGGGTTCTTCGGCAGGCGTGCCGCGCGTCGGAAATGACTGGGGGAGTTGCGACCCGGCCAACCCGAGGAACCGGCGGAGGCGTTGCTCGGTGCTGGTCACGCAGTCTGGCCCCGCTGGGGAAACACGTGTTCTGATCGATACTTCGCCCGATCTTCGTGAGCAGATGATCAGTTCCGGCACAAGCGATATCGATGCTGTGCTGTTCACTCATGAGCACGCCGACCACACCCATGGCATCGACGACCTGCGCGCCTTCTACCTGCTGAAGCGCAAGCGCGTGGAGATCTGGGCCGACGATGCGACGGGTCGCATGCTGACCACCCGTTTCGCCTATTGCTTCTATGCTGCCCCGGGCAGCGACTACCCGCCCATACTCAACCTTAATCCCATGGTGGCCGGCCGGCCGGTGACTATCGAGGGAGCAGGGGGCGCGATCAGCGCCATGCCCATTCAGGTCCATCACGGCACCATCGACGCGCTCGGCTTCCGCATCGGCGGAATGGCCTACACGCCCGACATTGATGGCGTTCCGGACGCGAGCCTCAGGCATCTCGAGAACCTCGACCTGTGGATCGTCGATGCGCTGCGCCGGACCCCTCACCCCAGCCACTGGAGTTTGTCGCAGACGCTGGAATGGATCGCGCGCATGAAGCCCAGACGCGCCATTGTCACCAATCTTCACGTCGATCTCGACTTCGCCACACTCCTGGAAGAACTTCCAGCAGGTGTAGCCCCCGCATATGACGGGCTGGAACTGCTTTTCTGATCAAGGGACGGATCATGATGAAATCCTTCGCAGCGAACCTCACCGCGCTGGCGATCCTTGCCAGCCCGGCACTGGCCCAGACCTCCTGCGATCCGGCGAAACTCGCCGCCGCCGTGGACCGCTATGCCGACGCACCGTTCAGCGCCCGCAGCTGGCGCGTGCTGCAGGGCCTCGGTGACCCGATGATCGAGCCCGGCTCGGCCGATGCCGATACCTGGGCGCAGCAAGAGGAATGGAAGAAGCTCGCCGCCCAGATTCTGCCCAATGAGCCAGATGTTCAGAACGTCGGCTGGAACTGCCGCATTGGTTATCCGCTCACCGTGCTGAAGACACGAATTGACCAGCTTGGGCTGCAGGATGCCTATGTAAAGCAATGGCTTCTCGCCCAGCAGCAGGTGATCCGCGCCTGTTCCAACGACGAGGGCGAGGTCTCGTTGCCCGAACCGCTGGTTGACGAGCCGGCCATCACCAACCGCCAGAAGGCGGACCGCGCCTATCAGGAGGCCTCGATCGCCTTTTACCGCGACAAGCAGAAGGCAATCCCGCTGTTCAAGGCGATCGCGCAGTCGACGTCGATCCATCGTCCTGCCGCGGCCTACAATGTCGCCAACCTGCTGGCCAATGCCAAGCAGCCGGTGGAGGCCCGAGCCGCGGCAGAGGCGATTCTGGCCGATCCCTCGCTGTCTTCGGTGCACCAGATCACCCAGCAGCTTCTTGGTTATATCGCCAACCAGGAGGACACCGCCCAGGGCTGGACCGGCCTGATCAACGGCGACATCGCCGTCCTTGAGATGCCGGCTGATACCATCCTGGCTCAGGATGACCTCAGAAAGTCTTATAGCACCGTGCTCTATGATATTGATTTTGTGGGAATTCGAGGCAAGGACAGTGACTGGTGGCTGGACGGCACGCTGCCTGAAAACCCGACCATATCGAAGTCCATCGTCGACGCCTCGCGTGAGCACCCGATGGCGCTCTGGATGATGGCGGGCCAGTCCGCCAACCAGAAATACCAGTTGGCACCGTGGAGCCTTGTCGGAGACAAGTGGCAGACCCGCATGTCTGAACACGTTGACAAGGCGTTGGCTGTTCAGCCGACCGGTGCCAAGCTCAACGGGCCTGCGCTGGGGATGCTGAAGGCTCTTGCGGCCAAGCCCGACGACGCCTCACGCGGCCAAGTGTGGGCGCAAGCGAAGCAAGCCATGGATGCCGCGGCCAACAGCTGCGGCGCGGCACCTGAAACGGCCGCGGCGGGCTTCCTGCTGAACCATGCCGTCAGGCTGTCGGCTCTCGCAGCTAAATTTG
This sequence comes from Bradyrhizobiaceae bacterium, assembly GCA_947475225.1. GTDB lineage: Bacteria > Pseudomonadota > Alphaproteobacteria > Rhizobiales > Aestuariivirgaceae > Aestuariivirga. The sequence continues at coordinate 1,999 of CANJMQ010000090.1, read as the reverse complement.
ATGAAGCGGAGCAGGGACTTGCGACGGTTCCTTTCAAGGACGCGCGAGCTTATTCGGGCACCGCGCTCTACAATCTGGCGCAGTATCTCGTGTCGCAGGGCAACACGACTGAACTGCGCAAGTTGCGCGATGGGCTGATAACGCCGGAACTGCAGTCCAGCATGTCCGGTGATGACCGGTCGCTCGACCGCAACAAGTTTTCATCACTGCTGGCGTTCGCCGCTGAGGACGAGGCGCACTGGAAGGACGCGGTGCTGAAGAACAGCGACCCGGGTTCCGACATCACCTTCAATTTCCTGCCTACAAAGGCTCTGTGGGCACTTGCCAATGACCAGAGCTTCACCCCCCGCGACCGTGCGCTGTTCGCCCGCGCTGCATGGACCCGCGACTACGGCCTCGTGCGCAAGGTGGATGGCGAGCACCTCGATACACTTCATGCGCTCAACCCTGAAATCAAGACGATTTTCGACAAGGTGAAGGTTGATTACCCGGATATCAGTCCGCGAAACCAGCGGCTGTTAACCATATTGCGCAGCCCGCCGCACAACATCCTCGTATCGATGCCCGGCGGCTGGCAGGCCGAGAGCATAAAGCCCGACAGTTTTACAGAGATCGATGGCTGGAACCCCAACGACAAGAACTGGTGGTGTCCGTATGAGCCGGATCGGCAGCTTGGCGCACTGCGGCAGCAGGCCGACGATGTAAACGGCTTCCCGGTCTATTTCGATTATCAGATGAAGCGCCTGGGCGACGTTTATGACCCGACGCTCCGGGCGCCGCTGGCGGCCAACCGTGACGCCGTGCTGAAGGCACATCCCATGGTCAAGGCCGTGGACTGGTTGGAGCTCAAGGCGCTGACGCGCATGCCGCAGGGGCCTGAGCGACTGTCGCGTGCGGCCATCGAATGGGGCAAGGCCTCGAAGGGCAAAGACGGCGCGCCGGAGGCTCTGGCGCTGGCGGTGCGGACCACGCGCTATGGCTGCAATTGGCACGGCGGACACGGTGCTTACTCGAAGCCGGCGCAGCAACTGCTGGCGACCAAGTTCGCCGGCACGCCGTGGCAGCAGCAGACGCCGTACTGGTTCGACTGTCGCCGCACCATGTGGACGAAGGACTTCAGCGAGAAAGTGACGACCTGCGAGCCGATGACGTGGCCGAAGCAGGCGCCGCTGAAGTGAGCTTCAAGGAGATCAGCCCAAGTCTCTGACGGGGGCTGATTTTCGAGTTTTCATCATAGTCTTAAAGTATTCCATAATATATATTATGCGAACGATGTGCATGGGGCTCAGGAACGCGGGCCGGTGGATGCTTGCGCCCTGCCTCAGCCCATTGGGCTGACCTGGAGAGCCTGCCCGGCCCGCGTTCTCAGGCGGCTCCCTTGGACAGGCGTCCTACCGGGATGATCTCGGGCGCAAGTGGCGTGAACGGCGCACCGTGCCAGTCGCCGAGCCAAAGATCGACCTCAAGACCCGCCTCGGCAATACGCGCTGCAATGTTGTCTCGGCTTGCAAAACGGATGCGGGACGATGCTCTTTGAATGCTGCCCGCGTCGCTGCGGTAGATCGTTTCGTGCCTATCCGGTTGACGCATACACCTACTATATGTAGTAGGAAGCCATGGACGTGCTGGACCGGGCAGAATTGGGGTTTCCGAAGTCACTTCCGGAGTTCCAAGAGTTCTTTCCAGATGACGCGGCTTGCGCAAGCTATCTTGAGAAGGCCCGATGGCCAAACGGCTTTACCTGCCCCCATTGCCAGAAGACCGGAGAACCATCCCGGATCAAGGCGCGTCCGACTGTGTTGACCTGCCGCAAGTGTCGCCGTCAATCGGCTCTGATGTCCGGGACCGTGATGGAACGCAGTCATACGCGTTCCTGATTACGCACCTTGCTCAGCCATTTTGAGCGTGGTACAAATAGCGAACATCATTGATTTCAGGGGTGTTTTTTGATGGCGCGCAACAAGGTGCAGTTCCAGAAGGGGCTCAGCGAGCCTGCATT
>CANJMQ010000089.1 GCA_947475225.1 Bradyrhizobiaceae bacterium | reverse complement strand
GTCTTCTTCACCGTCGCGGTGATGCAGCGCTACCTGGTGCGCGGCATCTCCATGGGCGCAGTCAAGGGTTAGTCATGTCGGACCTCAAGATCACCGGCCTTCACAAGCATTACGGCGCCTTTCATGCGGTGAAGGGCATCGACCTCGACGTGCCATCGGGCGAGTTCACCGTGTTGGTCGGCCCCTCGGGCTGCGGCAAGTCCACGCTGCTGCGCACCATCGCAGGGTTGGAGGAAGCAAGCTCGGGCACCATCGAGATCGGTGGCGAGGACGTGACGTGGGCCCGCCCGCGTGACCGCAACATCGCCATGGTGTTCCAGAACTATGCGCTCTACCCCTATCTCAACGTGAAGGACAACGTGGCCTTCGGGCTCCGCTCCCGCAAGGTGCCGGAAGCCGAGGTCGAGAAGCGCGTCTCGCGCGCCGCGGAGATGCTGGGCATCGGCCACCTGCTCAAGCGCTTCCCGCGCGAGCTGTCGGGCGGGCAGCGCCAGCGCGTGGCCATCGGCCGGGCAATCGTGCGCGACGCGATCCTCTATCTCTTCGACGAGCCGCTCTCCAACCTCGATGCGCAATTGCGCGACGACATGCGCGTCGAGATCAAACGGCTTCACCAGGAGCTGGGCCGCACCATGGTCTATGTGACGCATGACCAGATCGAGGCCATGACGCTGGCGGACCGCATCATACTGCTGCGCGACGGGCTGATCGAGCAGCAGGGCACGCCGCTCGACCTGTTCGAGCGCCCAAAGACGCGCTTCGTGGCGGGCTTCCTCGGCAGCCCCAAGATGAACTTCATCCCGGCGACAACAACCGAGACGGGCGTCGCGCTCAACGACGGCACCCGCCTCGACCTGCCGGGCCGCAGCGGACTGAAACCCGGACAGGCGGTGGTGCTGGGCCTTCGCCCACAATACATCGCCATGGCGGGACAGTCGCTGGCCAAGGGCCATGCCCGCGTGCCGGTCACCATCGAACTCGTCCAGCCGACGGGCTCACGCGTGCAGGCCACCATGCCGCTGGGCGGTGCCTCGATCATCGCCGAGCTTGCCGCGCATGATGTGTCCCGCCCCGGCGAGCGGACGGAGATTGACATCGACATGACACGTGCGGTCATCATCGATCCCCAGAGCGAACAGGTCATTTGAGGATTCCCATGGCGAAGAGCACCCTCACCCGCGCAGTGAAGTTGACAGGCACGGATGTGGCGGAGGGCAAGCCTCGCACCCTCACCGCCGGGCCGCTCACCGCCATGTTCGACAATGGCGCACTGCGTTACATCCGCTATCGCGGCACGGAGGTGCTGCGCGGAATTGCCTATCTGGTGCGCGACAAGGACTGGGGCACCTATGCCCCGGCCATCGAGAACCTGAAGGTCAGACAGGGCAAGGACGGCTTCACAATCAGCTATTCCGCCACCACCAAGGACAAGACGCAAGGGCTGCACTACACCGCCAGGATCGAGGCGAAGGCCAACGGAACCCTGACCTTCTCCGCCACGGGCACGCCACTCACCGATTTCCTCACCAACCGCACAGGCTTCGTGGTGCTGCATCCGTTGAACGGCGTGGTGGGCGAACCAGTCGAGATCGTCCACACCGACGGCAAGAAGAGGAAATCGAAGTTTCCCAAGCTCATCAGCCCCGGCCAGCCAGTGTTCGAGATCCGCTCGCTGAAGCACCAGGTGGTGCCCGGCGTAACCGCGACCGTGCTGATGGAGGGCAACAAGTTCGAGATGGAGGACCACCGGAACTGGATGGATGCCTCCTACAAGACCTATGTGTGCTCGCTGCTGGACCCCTGGCCGTATACGCTGAAGAAGGGTGAGCCCTTTACCCAGTCGATCACCGTGACCATCGAGGGCAAGCCAGCGGCGAAGAAGGCAGCCAAGGCTGGCTCCGGCATCAGCGTGGATGTGGGCGGCGTCAAGGGCATGATTCCAGCGATCGGCATTGGCGTTCCCATGGCGGAAGCGCAGCACGCACTTGCCAAGGCAGACCTGATCGCAGCGATGGAGCCCAATCACCTTGTCTGCCAGATCGACGGCCGCCACAAGGGCCAGCGTGAAGCCGCCGCGGCATTCCGCGAACTGCGCGAGCGTACCGGCGCGCTGTCCTTTCTCGAGATCGTGCTGCCTGCGAAGAAGCCTGCGGCGGAAGAGATTGCGGCCATCGCGAAGGAAATTCGCGCAGCGGACTACAAGCCCGATGCCATCGTTGTCACGCAGATGCATGACCTCAAGTCCTTCCAGCCCAACACGCCGCGCCCGTGGGGCCCGACCTATGAGGAGAAGGCCGCGGCCGTGCGCAAGGAGTTCCCCGGCGTGACGCTGGGCGGCGGCATGCTGTCCTTCTTCACGGAGCTGAACCGCAAGCCCGTGCCCATGGGCGTGTTCGACTTCATCACCCACACGGTGTGCCCCATCGTGCACGCCGCCGACGACATCTCGGTGATGGAGACGCTCGAGTCGATTTCCTCCATCATCGCGTCCACCCGCAACATGGTTGGCAAGGAGCCCTATCTCATCGGGCCTTCGTCGATCCCCTGCCGTGACAATCCTTATGGCGGGGTGGTGTCTCCCAACCCCAGCAATTCCCGCGTCTGCCTCGCCGACATGGACCCGCGCCAGCGGGGCCTGTTCGCGGCGGCGTGGAACGTCGGGCTGCTCGCCGCCCTCGCCAGGGGCGGGCTCGATGCGGTGTCATTGGGCGCGGTGACGGGGCCGCAGGGCGCGATCTATCGCAAGACGGACTATGCGCAACCGTGGTTCGACGCTGCCAAGGCGGAGGTCTATCCTGTCTATCACGTGCTGGCAGGCCTGGGCGCAGCGAGCGGCAACCGGCGGCTCGACGCAGTGTCGAGTGCGCCTTCCACTGTCGCGGCGCTCGCCCACAAATCGCCGGACGGCACGGAGCTGTGGCTCGCCAACCTGACGCCGGAGACGCAGAAGGTGAAGCTCTCGGGCCTCAAGGGTGCAGCAGAGATCCATCGCCTGTCGGATAGCAACTTCCAGAAGCTCGCCACCGACCCCGGCTTCCTGTCGGGCAAGGGCGAGGCGGTGAAGAAGCTCGGCAGTGTCGAACTCGGGCCCTACGGCGTCGTCCGCATCCAGACGGCCTGAGCGCCATGATCCTCGGCTGTATCGCTGACGACTTCACGGGGGCGACCGACCTCGCCAACACACTCACACGGCGCGGCATGCATACGGTGCAGACCATCGGAATCCCGAAGGGCGCTGCGCCACAGGCGGATGCCGTGGTGGTGGCGCTGAAGTCGCGTACCATCCCCGTCGCGGACGCGGTGACGCAGTCGGTCGCCGCCTGCCGCTGGCTGAAGGCCAATGGCGCGAGGCAGATATTCTTCAAATACTGTTCGACCTTCGACTCGACGGACGCAGGCAACATCGGTCCGGTCGCCGATGCGCTGCTGGACGAGCTGGGATCGGGCTTCACCATCGCCTGCCCGGCCTTTCCGGAGAATGGGCGGACGATCTATCTGGGCCATCTCTTTGTCGGCGGCGATCTGCTTTCCGACTCATCCATGAAGAACCACCCGCTGACGCCGATGCGCGATGCGAACCTCGTGCGCGTGCTGGGCCGGCAGTCGAAGCACAAGGTGGGGCTGGTGCCCTACAGGACAGTGAAGCAGGGTGCCCCCGCCATCGCGGAGGCCTATGCGGCACTGCAGGCCGAGGGAATCCGCCACGCCATCGTCGATGCGCTGGAGGACCGCGACCTCGAGCACATCGGCGCGGCCTCCTCGGCGCTGCCGCTGATCACCGGCGGCTCCGGCGTCGCCGTCGGTCTGCCGCAGAACTACCGCACGGCACGGCTCATCCCGAAGCGCGAGGGCGCTTCGCCCCTGGACAAGGTGGGCGGCCCCGGCGTGGTGCTGTCGGGCTCCTGCTCCGCCGCCACGCTTGGCCAGGTAGAGCGTTTCGCGGCCAAGCACCCTTCACAGGCCATCGACCCGCAGGGGCTGGCGAGTGATCCGGAGAAGACAGTCGCTGCCCTGCTCGCCTGGGCCACCGAGCAACTGAAGAAGGGGCCTGCACTGATCTATGCCTCGGCCCCTCCGGAGAAAGTTGCCGCCGTGCAGGCGGCGTTCGGTCGCGAGAAGGCGGGCGCGATGATCGAGCACGCGATTGCCAGGCTCGCCAGCGCGCTTGCCGCGGAGCGCGTTCGGCGCTTCGTCATCGCAGGCGGCGAAACATCAGGTGCCGTGGTCTCGGCACTGAAGGTCGAGGCGCTCGAGATCGGGCCGCAGATTGCGCCTGGCGTTCCAGCCTGCCTCTCCTATGGCAACCCGCGCTATGCGCTGGCACTCAAGTCGGGCAATTTCGGCGGGCCTGATTTCTTTGTGGAAGCGCTGGAGGCACTGCCATGACCGAGGCGAAGGCGCGCGAGTTCATCTGCGAGATGGGCCGCTCGATGTTCGAGCGGCGCCTGACCTTCGGCAGTTCCGGCAACATCTCGATGCGGGTGGCCGATGGGTGGCTGATGACGCCCACCGGGTCCTCGCTCGGAAGGCTTGATCCTGCGCGGCTGTCGAAGCTCGATGACCAGGGGACGCTGGTCGGCGGCGATGACCCCACCAAGGAAAGCTTCCTTCATCTCGCCATGTATCGCGAGCGGGCAAAGGCGGGCGCGGTGGTGCATCTGCACTCCACGCATTCCGTTGCCGTTTCCTGCCTCGATTGCATCGACCACGAAAACGTGCTGCCGCCGATCACCGCCTATTACGTGATGCGCGTCGGCAAGCTGCCGCTGATCCCCTATTACGCGCCGGGCGACAAGGCGCTGGGCGAGGCCGTGGGCAAGGCTGCCGCCAACCACAATGCCGTGCTGCTGGCAAACCACGGTCCGGTGGTTGCGGGCACCAGCCTGTCGGCCGCCGTCGATGCCATCGAGGAGCTGGAGGAGACCGCCCGCCTCTACCTGCTGCTCAATGGCCGCCCCACCCGCTACCTGACCGACGAGCAGATCGCCGACCTCAAGCGCCGCTTCCCGACGCAGGGCTGATCAGGCTAGACTGTACCCATGGATATTCTCAGCTACTTCGACTTCGAACCCGCAGGCCAGCGCCTGGAGGACCTCGAGACCCCCGTGCCCGTCATCGACATCGACGTGGTGGAAAAGAACCTCCGCAAATGGCAGGAGCGCTGCGATGCGGCGGGCTTCGCCAATCGCCCGCACATCAAGACCCACAAGCTGGTGCCGCTGGCGAAAGCCCAGATCGACCTGGGCGCCAAGGGCATCACGGTCCAGAAGCTCGGCGAGGCCGAGGTGATGGCGGAGGCCGGCATCACCGACATGCTGCTGACCTTCAACGTGGTGGGAAGCCACAAGCTGGAGCGCCTCGCCGATCTCGCCAGGCGCACCGCCATCAAGGTGGTGGCAGACAATGCGTCGGTGCTGGAAGGCCTGTCGCATGCAGCCGCACTTGCCGGGCGTGACATCGAGGTGCTGGTCGAGTGCGACACGGGCGCGGCGCGCAACGGCGTGCAGAACCCGCAGGCGGCCATTGCGCTGGCACAGGCCATCGACGGCACGCCGGGCCTCCGCTTCGGTGGGCTGATGACGCTGCCGAAAAATGGCGCGCGCGATGCAATGGCGGGCTTCCTCGACACGGCGCGCGAGGGGCTGACGAAATCCGGGCTCGACGTGCCTGCCGTATCGTCAGGCGGAACGCCCGACATGTGGAAGGACGACGGCCTCGACCATGTGAGCGAATACCGTGCCGGCACCTACATCTACATGGACCGCATGCAGATCGCCGCGGGCTCCGCCACGGCTGACGACTGCGCTCTGACCGTGCTCTCCACCGTCGTCAGCGTGCCGACGGGCGACCGCGCGATGATCGACGCGGGCTCGAAGTCGCTGACCAGCGATCTGGTGGGGCTGGAAGGCTTCGGCGAGGTGCGGTCGCTGTCCGGTGCACGGGTCTACAACATGTCGGAGGAGCATGGCTTCCTCGACATTTCCAAGGTCAACGACAAGCCGAAGGTGGCTGACCTCGTTCGCATCACGCCCAATCACGTGTGCCCGGTGACCAACCTCTTTGACAGGGTGGTGTTCGTGCGCGGCAACGAGGTGCTGGGCGCGGTGAAGGTGGATGCGCGGGGGACGGTGCAATAGAAACTCCATAGATTCACTTTGCACGGGCTTGACCCGCGTATCTTTTTTAGGGCCTGCAAAAGATGCCTGGTCAGGCCGAGCGAAGGTGAACATTGGAGAGATGCGACGGGGTGGCGTTTTCCATTCGCTCGGCTAGTCTGATCCCCGAACAGGGAGAAACGCGCATGAGCATCGGCGTCGGCATCATCGGGGCGGGAATCATGGGGGCGGACCATGCCCGCATCTTTGCAGGGGCCGTGGCGGGCGCACATCTGGTGGCGATCTCCGATGCAGACGAGAGGCGCGCCAAAGCCGTGGCGCAGGAGACGGGTGCGAAGCACTCCCTCAGCGATCCCCTTGCCCTCATCAATGACCCTGAGGTGGGCGCGGTGCTCATCGCCTCACCCGACGCCACCCACCCGGATTTCGCCATCGCCTGCATCAAGGCTGGAAAACCCGTGCTGTGCGAGAAACCGCTGGCACCCACGGCCAAGGAAGGACTGCGCGTCATCGAGGCGGAGCTTTCCGCTGGCCGCCGCTCTGTGCAGCTTGGCTACATGCGCCGCTTCGACCCGGGCTATGTGGAGATGAAGGGCCTGCTCGGGTCCGGTGCCTACGGCGAGGCGCTGGCCTTCCACTGCGTCCACCGCAATGCGTCGGCTCCACCGCATTTCGATGCCGCTGCAGCAATCGTCAGCTCCTGCGGGCATGAGGTGGACGTCTCACGCTTCGTGCTCTCGGCCGAGCTTTCAACGGTGAAGGTGTTCCGCGCGAAGCGCTCGAAGCTCGCCACCTTCGACGACCCGATGCTGGTGGTGTTCGAGACCGACAAGGGCCAGCTCGTCGACGTCGAGCTCTTCATCAATGCGCAATATGGCTATGACGTGAAGGGCGAGCTCGTCTGCGAGACCGGCACCATCAGCTTCGGCCCGACGCTCAACACGCAAGTGCGCGCGAGCGGCCTATCGGCAACGCAGCTTGCCCCCGACTGGCGGCCGCGCTTCGCAGCGGCCTATCGCATCCAGAACCAGGCCTGGATCAATTCGATCGTGACGGGCAAGCCCGTGGGCTCCAGCGCATGGGATGGCTATGTGGCGACCACCGTCACCGATGCCGGCGTGAAATCGCTGAAGACGGGAGAGACGGTGGCAATTGCCTATGACAAGCGGCCGGGGCTTTACGGCTGAGCGCTCTGTTTCCGTCACCCCGGCGAAAGCTGGGTCCCGGCTTTCGCCGGGATGACGCCATCAAACAATCACGGCAGATTATCCCTCAGGAAAATATCGATCCTGATCCGCTCCTGGCTCTCGATCAGCGGCACGTTGTCGGCCTTGGCGATCAAGACGCGGATGGCGCTGCGCACTTCGTGGCCGGGGTCCTGGTTGATGACGGCGTCGATGGTGCCGCGGATCAGCGCCTTGCGGTTGGCGTCGCTCAGATCATGGCCGAGCAGCACCACATCCTTGGCACGGCCTGCCGCTTCCAGCGCCGAGACGATGCCGCGCGTGCCACCGCCGACATTGTAGATGCCGACGAGATCGGCATGCTCAGCGATGAGCTGCGCCGTCATCTCCTCGAGCTTGCGCCAGTCATCACGCGACTCGCGCACCGGCAGCACCTGCAAGTTGGGATATTCATGGGTCAGCACCTGCTCGAAGCCGAATTGGCGCTCGATGTGGTCGCGCAGCGCCAGCGAACCAGCGATGAGGCCCACCTTGCCGGTCATGCCGCGCAGGAAGCGGCCCATCAGGCTGGCAGCCGTGCGGCCAGCGGAGGAATTGTCGATGCCGGCATAATGCATGCGCTTGGAGCCCGGCACGTCGGAAACCAGCGTCACCACGGTGACGCCGCGGGCAGCGAGCGCGTTGATGGCTTCGCGCACCGCCGGGTGGTCAAGAGCCGCCACGGCCACGCCGTCATGCACGTCGCCGATCGAATCGAGGGTGGAAGCCAAAAGCTCGCCGTCGAAGACGTCGACGCGCTTCACGGTGATCGACACCCGCTCGCCCTGCATGCGGTCCGCCATGGTGCGCACTTCCTCGTTGATGCGCTCCCAGAAGTCGCCCGCCCGGTCCGGCAGCACGAAGCAGAAGCGGTATTCGCGCGAGCGGGCAAGGCGGGCGGCGATGCGGTCCGGCTGGTAATTGAGGTCCCGGATGGCGGTTTCGACCTTGTTGACGGTTACGCCGCGCACGCCAGGGCGGCGGTTCAGCACCCGGTCCACCGTTGCAACGCTCACACCCGCCACGCGGGCCACATCCAGGATTGTCACTTTGGCCATGAGGGGATTGATAGAGGGATGCTGCGGTTTCTGCAACACGCCCCTCAGATTCAGGATGCGAATGCCTCTTGGACCGGCTAACCAATCGCCATGGCAAAGACCGCGAAACTCGCCGCCGACATTGGCGGCACCTTCACCGACATCGTGCTGGAGGACGGCGCGAAGCGCTGGTCCGGCAAGGTGCTGACCACCACCCACGCGCCCGAACTGGGCGTCATCGAGGGCCTGAGGCAGGTGCTGGACGCCTCTGGCCTGAAGCCGCAGGACATCGGCGTGTGCATCCACGGCACCACGCTCGCCACCAATGCGCTGATCGAACGCAAGGGTGCCAGGACAGCCTTCATCACCACACAGGGCTTCCGCGACATCATCGAGCAGGGCTACGAGAAGCGCTTCGACCATTATGACCTGATGATCGACCGCCCGGTGCCGCTGGTTCCGCGCACGCTGCGCTTCGAAATCGCTGAGCGCCTCGCAGCCGACGGCAGCGTACTGGTGAAGCTTGACGAGAGCGCGGTGAAGGGCTTGAGCCAGCGCATCATTGCGGAAGACGTGAAGTCGGTGGCCATTGGCTTCCTCCATGCCTATGCGCATGACCATCACGAAAAGCGGGTGCGTGCGCTGCTGACGCGGCTTCTGCCGAAGGACGTGACCATCTGCATCTCCTCCGAGGTGGCGCCCGAGATCCGCGAATATGAGCGCTTCTCGACCACCGTGGCCAATGCCTATGTGCGGCCGCTGATGGCGAGCTATCTTTATCGCTTGCGCGACCAACTGAAGGAGATGAAGCTGTCTGCTCCGCTGTTCCTGATGATGTCGGGCGGCGGGCTGACGACACTGGAAACGGCGGCGCGCTTCCCCATCCGCCTGGTCGAGTCGGGCCCGGCAGGCGGCGCCATCCTCGCCGCACAGATCGCGGCCGAATGCGCGCTCCCCCGTGTGCTCTCCTTCGACATGGGTGGCACCACGGCGAAGATCTGCCTTCTCACCAATGGCGAGCCGGAGCGGGCCCGCAAGTTCGAGATCGCCCGCGCCTACCGTGACATGAAGGGATCGGGCATTCCCGTCCGCATTCCGGTGATCGAGATGGTGGAGATCGGGGCTGGCGGCGGTTCCATCGCACGTGTCGACAAGCTGTCACGCATCACCGTGGGACCCGACAGCGCAGGCTCCACCCCCGGCCCCGTCTGCTACGGCCGTGGCGGCACGGAGCCCGCGGTAACGGACGCCAATCTGGCACTCGGCAAGATCGACCCGGCCTATTTCGCAGGCGGCAAGATCCCGCTGGACGAAGCCGCGGCCCTTCGGGCGCTGCAGAAGAATATCGGCAGCCGGCTGGGCCTCAAGGACTTCTGGCCCGCCGCGGGCGTCACCGAGATCGTCGAAGAGAACATGGCCAATGCGGCGCGCGTCCATGCCATCGAGCGCGGCCATGACATCGCTTCCTGCACCATGATCGCCTTCGGCGGCGGGGCGCCGCTCCATGCCTGCCGCCTCGCCGAGAAGGTGGGGGTGAACACCGTCATCGTGCCAAAGGGTGCCGGCGTCGGCTCCGCCATCGGCTTCCTGCGCGCACCCGTGGCCTATGAGATCACCAAGAGTGCGGTCGTCTCGCTCGAGGACTTCAACGCCGAACGCGTGAACAAGCTCATTGCCACGATGACGGCGGATGCCCGCGCCGTCGTCGAGCCTGCACTCGGCAAGACCAGGCCGACGCTCCACGTCATCGCCGATTGCCGTTATGTCGGCCAGGGCCATGAAATCCGCGTGCCGGTGCCAGTGAAGAAACTCGCCAGGACTGATGGCGCGAAGCTGAAGGCCGAGTTCGAACGGATCTACGAGCAGGTCTATGGCCTGCGCATCCCCAACCAGGAAGCAGAGGCCATCACCTGGTCAGTCACCGTCTCCTCCAAGGCCGTAAAGCCAAAGCGCGCCGCCAGGGCGGCAAAGAAGGCGGCACCCAAGCCGCGCACAAAGCGCACGATCTATGATCCTGCGTTGGGCAAACAGGTGCAGGCACCTGTCTACTGGCGCTTCGACATGAAGCCGGGCTCATCGATCAAGGGCCCCGCCATCATCGCCGAGGACGAGACCTCCACCATCGTCGGCGCCAATTTCAATGCCACCATCAACTCGCTTGGTTACATCGTTCTGGAGCGCAGCCGATGAGCAAGGACGCACTCGCCGCCATCCGCACGCAGGTCATGTGGAACCGCCTGATCGCGGTGGTCGAGGAGCAGGCGCAGTCACTGCTGCGCACCGCCTTCGGAACCATCACGCGCGAGGCAGGCGATCTCTCGGCAGGCGTCTATGATCCGCAAGGTAACATGATTGCCCAGGCGATGACCGGCACGCCCGGCCACGTCAACACCATGGCGACCGCCGTTGCGCATTTCTTCAAGCACTTCCCGCAGTCCACCATGAAGCCGGGCGACGTGTTCATCACCAACGACCCGTGGCTCGGCACCGGGCACCTGTTCGACTACGTAATGATGACGCCGGTGTTTCTGGGGAAAAAGCTCGTCGCCTTCTTCGCCTCGACGTGCCACGTCATCGACGTGGGCGGGGTTGGCATGTCGGCCAAGGCGAACTCCTCCTTCGAGGAGGGCACGCTGATCCCGCATTCGCGGGTCCGCAAGGAGGGCAAGCTCAACGAGGAACTGCTCTCCATCATCCTGGCCAATTCCCGCTCGCCCGTCGAAGTGCGCGGCGACATCCTCTCCCTCATCAGCGCCAATGACACGGGTGCGCGCCGTCTCGGCGACATGATGACGGAATTCGGGCTCACCTCGCTCGACGCCCTGGCAAAACACATTCTCAGGCAGTCCGAGAAGGGCGCACGCGAGGCGATCAAGGCGCTTCCAGAAGGCGAATGGTCCTACGAGATGCCGCTTGACGGCTATGAGCGTGAGCTGACGCTGAAGTCGAAGCTCATCGTGAAGAACGGCAAGATCACGGTGGATTTCTCGGGCACGTCGCCCGCCTCGCTGTTCGGCATCAATTCCCCGCGCACCTATACCCATGCCTATGCAGTGTTCGGCCTGAAGGCGGTGATCGCACCCCATGTGCCCAACAACATCGGCTCGCTCTCCTGCTTCGACCTCATCACCGAGCCCGGCACCATCGTCGATCCCATTCGTCCCTCGCCGGTCACGGCGCGCCACGTCATCGGCCAGATGCTGGCCGACAGCGTGTTCGGCTGCCTTGCCCAGGCGCTGCCCGGCACGGTGCAGGCGGAGAGCGCGGGACCGATCTGGATTCTCTCGCTTTACTCCGCCCACGGACGGGTGGCACCCGAGCTGACAGCGAAGGCCAAGCGCTTCGCCGTCATCAACATGGGCCTCGGCGGCATCGGCGGCAGGCCCGGCAAGGACGGTCTTGCCACGACTGCCTTCCCGTCCGGCGTCGGCACCATCCCCGTCGAGGTCACCGAGACGCAGTGCCCGCTCTACTTCAAGCGCAAACACTATCTCGCGGACTCGGGCGGTGCAGGCCAGTGGCGGGGCGGTGTTTCTCAAAGGATCGAGATCGCCAGCACGGAAGACGCGCCATTTGCGATCTCGGCGGCCACCTTCGACCGCATCATCCACCCCGCACAGGGCCGCGAGGGCGGCAAACCCGGCTGCGTGGGCGCTGCCGGGCGCGGCTCGGGCACCAAGCTTCCCGACAAGGGCATGCACATCATCGATGCGGGAGATTCGCTGGTGCTGGAACTTCCCGGCGGCGGCGGCTTCGGCAAACCACACAAACGCGACCGCACGGCGGTCGAGACAGATATCGCGGCGGGATTGGTAACGGTCGCAGCGGCACGGAAGGATTACGGGTACGAGGGCTGAGCTTCGGGCCGGCAGTCCTCATCCACCAGTCCTACCGCCGCAGCACCGCCCGCACCGGGCTCGCATCCAGGTTCTCGAACTTCAGCGGCAGGGCGATCAGTTCATAATCCCCCGGCTCCACATGCGATAGCGCCAGGTTTTCCAGGATCCGCATGTCCGACTTGCGGCAGGCATGATGCGCCGCAAGCGTCTTCGATGTTTCGGGATCCACCGAAGGCGTGTCGATGCCAATGAGGGTCGTGCCCGCCGATGCCAGACATTCAACCGTCTCAGGCGCCAGCGCGCGAAAGCCCGTGGGCCAGACCTTCGGGTCAAGGCGATCCATCAGTCGCAGCAGGATGCGCGGCGGCGCACCGGCAAGAGCAGCGGCAATGTCAGACGGTTCGCACAGCGGGCCCGCACCGCGCGCATCGATGACACGGCAGGGACCGATGTAGGGCTCAAGCGGCAGGGCGCCAGCAGTTGCACCGCTGGCATCATAATGCAGGGGTGCATCAGCATGAGTGCCGCAATGGACAGAGAAGCTGACGCGCGAGACGTTCACCGGGCAATCCGGTCCCAGCCTGAACGTCCAGCCCTCTGCGTAAGCCGCATCACCGGGGAAGCCTGCCATGCCGGGCGACAGGCCCTGCGTGATGTCGATGATCACGTCACGGCCTTCCTGGCCAGGAACTGCGGCTGGTCCCATTCCTGGCCGTCGAGGATGCGCGCGAGGATGTCGACCGCGTCCCACACCTCCGTGAAGCTGGTGTAAAGCGGCGTGAAGCCGAAGCGCATCATGTCGGGGCTGCGGAAGTCGCCCACCACATTGGCGGCGATCAGCGCCTGCATCACCGCATAGCCCTGAGCATGATGGATCGACACATGCGAACCGCGTTCAGTCATGTCGCGCGGGCCAGCCACCTTCACGCCATGGGGGGCGCAGCGGCTCTCCACAAGGTCGATGAAGGTCTTGCACAGGGCGAGCGACTTTGTCCGCAGCACGTTCACGTCCACGTCGTCCCACACGTCGAGTGCCGCCTCGAGGGCGGCGAGCGACAGGATGGGCTGGGTGCCGCACTGGTTGCGGATGATGCCCGGCGCGGGGCGATAGTCGAGGTCGAAGGCGAAGGGTGCGGCGTGGCCCCACCAGCCCGACAGCGGCGGCTGCACGCGGTCCTGCAGTTCAGGCTTCACATAGAGGAAGGCGGGCGCGCCCGGGCCACCGTTCAGATACTTGTAGGTGCAGCCCAGCGCGAAGTCGGCATTTGCGGCTTCGAGCTGCACCGGCGTGGCGCCCGCCGAATGGGCGAGGTCCCAGATGGTCAGTGCGCCCTTCGCGTGTGCCCTGGCCGTCACCGTCTTCATGTCATGGAGACGCGCCGTGCGGTAGTCGACCTCGGTGATCATGGTGAAGGCCACGCTCTCGTCGATCGCGTCCATCACCTGTTCAGGGTCGACCACCTTCAGCAGGTAACCATCATCCATCAGGTCACGGAACCCTTGCGCAACGTAGAGGTCGGAGGGGAAGTTGCCGTTGTCAGAGAGGATCACCCGGCGCGACGGGTTGAGCTTGGCGGCCGCCCCCAGCAGCTTGAACAGGTTCACCGAAATGGTGTCGCCGGCGATGACGCTGCCCGCCGGCGCGCCGATGAGCCGTGCGATGCGGTCGCCGATCCTCTGCGGCATGCTGAACCAGCCATGCTCGTTCCATGACTTGATGAGGGTCTCGCCCCACTGCTTGCGTGCCACCTCCGCCACGCGTGCGGGAACGTTCACCGGCAGCACGCCCAGCGAATTGCCGTCGAGGTAGATCATGCCCTCGGGGATCGAAAAGGCGGCGCGCTTGTGGGCCAGCGGATCCTTGGCATCGAGGGCTTCGCAGTCGCGGCGGTTCATGCGGTCAGGCTCCGTAGGTCTTGAGATAATCGGCATGGACGCTATCGAAGCGGCCGAGATATTCCTTGGCATAGGCGACATAGTCGACACCAGGCGCGGCGAGGAAGAGCTCCGAGATCATGCCCCACACCGCCTCGCGCAGCGCACTCGCCGCCTTCATGGCGTGGAAGGCGCGCCACAGCGCGTCCTCGGGCTCCCGCTCGAAATAGCGTTCGAGGATCAGCTTCTCGCCCGCCGCATCGAAGGAATTGTTGGCGGCAATCGAGGCCAAGTCGAACATCGCCGTGCCAAAGGCGCCATATTCCCAGTCGATGAGCCACAGCCGCTTGCCATCATCCATGAAATTGGTGGGCAGGATGTCATGGTGGCCGAAGACGATGGGGAGCGGGATCTGGGCTGCTTCCAGCTCATCCACGATCTTCATCAGGCGCGGCACGTCGGGCGCATGGCGGTGGTCGTGGCGGATGAGCGTCGCGCCATAGTCGCGGAGGATCTGGAACACCCAGAAGATCGCCCCCTGGCCACCGATGCGTTTGCCCATCTCGGCGTGGCAGCGCCTGAGGATGTCGACGCAGGCCCCGGCATTGGCGCGGACGTCGGCTTCGGCATAGGTCCGGGCCTCGATGTAGCGCAGCACCATAAGCCCGTCCCCGGCATGGACCAGTTCGGGGGAAAGCCCCGCCTCGAAGGCGGCGCGCGAGGCGATGGCCTCACGTTCGCGTGACACCTGGTGGAAGGGATAGTCGCCCCCCACCCTGGCGACATAGCTCCCCGTCGAATCAGTGACCTTGAAGCTGGCATTGCTGACGCCGCCCTTCAGCGGCGTGACGGTCGGAGCACCTTTCCACAGGGGAAGCGCCCTGACCCGCGCCTCCGCACCCCCACCATCGCCCATGTTTTCCGCCGCCTGCATCGCCCGTTCTCGACATTTTGCCCGTGTCCGGGCGACATTCCCCCGCCGCGCGCCTGCAAGTCAACGCCGCGCCGCACAATGGGTTGGTCTCCTGTGCACCGCATTCATGGCACTGACACGCCACGGTGGTTGACCTTTAGGGTCCGGGTGGCCCAAAATGCCCAGCGAAATTCCAAACAGGTGACGTGACATGCAATATGAAGCACCAGAAACGACCAAGGCGGC
>CANJMQ010000088.1 GCA_947475225.1 Bradyrhizobiaceae bacterium | reverse complement strand
GTCGACAACCGAAGCCGCCACGATGTTGCGGGACTCGAAGTCCTTGAGCGATGTGTAGGGGCGGCCCTCGACGATTGCCTTGGCCTTTGCCGGGCCAATGCCGGGGAGCGTCTCGAGTTCGTCAACGGTCGCGGTGTTCAGGTCGATCTTGCCGGCGGGTGCGGCCGGGTCAGATGCGGTTTCGGTGGCTGCGGGCTTGGTCTCCGTGCGGGCAACGGCCACCTGGTCCTTGAACTTGTCGACAACCGAAGCCGCCACGATGTTGCGGGACTCGAAGTCCTTGAGCGATGTGTAGGGGCGGCCCTCGACGATTGCCTTGGCCTTTGCCGGGCCAATGCCGGGGAGCGTCTCAAGCTGGTCGACGGTCGCCCTGTTCAGGTCGATGAGTTCGGTCGCCGCAGTTGCCGGCTTGGTATCCTTGGCCAGTGCAACCTGTGGCACTGCGAATATCGAAAGGCCCAGCAACAGGCCCATTGCAATCCAGTTCCGCCTCGACATCCTCTATTCCCCTGAGATCGATTGTTTCCGATGTGTAACCTACACTTGATTGCCCAGTCGTTCAATCTGCCAGGGTTGCATCCGGGGGTTCCGTGCAAATCTTCCTGTATATAACGCAACTTATAGTCGTGCCAATGACGACCCGACCAGCACTGCCCCGACCGCGCTTCCCTAAAATCCAATTAAATATCTGAAGTTGTTAGTTACCTTTAGATTTCAAGAGGGTGCGGGGCGATCTCCGTATGTCTGATGTTGCGGACTGCAGACATAAAAGCCTCGGACGCCCAGCATTCTGGATAAACCAACCGAGCGGGACCAGGCCGCTTCCGCGCCGACATTTCTCCGATAATTCGATGCAAGGCTTCCGGCGTACGACCGATTTAGCCGACTTGGATTGTGTTTCTAGTTACACTTTCCGCCACCCAGTTGTGTTTTGCTAGAGAAGTTGCATATTATAATCGATCTTTGGGTGTGGAGGTGGTCATGAAAGATCTCACAAGGGGCCTTGCCTGGTTGGGTGCTCTTTACCTCCTTGGCGTTTCGATGAGTGCAATGGCCGGGGCGCAGGACCCCGTGGCGTCGGATGATATCGGGATCATCAATCCGGAAGCGGCCGCGCACGCCTTCCCGAAGCGTGGCTTCTCACCTTATGCCGGACGCAACTATCCGACCCGTGTGTTCTGGGGTGACCAGCACGTGCACACAGGATGGTCCGCCGATGCAGGCGCCTTCGGCGCAACGCTGGGGCCGGAAGACGCATTGCGCTTTGCCCGCGGCGAGCAGGTTACCTCGTCGCTGGGTGAACCCGCCAAGCTGAGCCGCCCGCTCGACTGGGTCGCGGTGACTGATCACTCGGATGCCGCCGGTGTGATCTTTGAGATCAGGGACGGCAATCCGAACCTCATGATCGATCCTATCGCCAAGCGCTGGCACGACATGATGGCTTCGGGTCAGGGCGTGCAGGCCGCCTCCGAAATGATCGCCGCCCAGTCCAACAACAAGGTTCCGTCGGTTATGAAGGATCCCCGGCTCGCCATGTCGATCTGGGAAAAGAACACGTCCATCATGGAGAAGTACAATGAACCCGGCCGCTTTACGGCCTTCATTGGCTATGAATGGACCAGCAACGCCGGCGGCGGTGACAATCTGCATCGCAACGTGATCTATCGGGACGGCAAGGACAAGGCCGACGAAATGCTGCCGATGACAACCTTCGACAGCGAGAACCCGGAGGACCTGTGGAAGTGGATGTCCAAGTGGGAGGAAAAGACCGGCGGATCGCTGCTGGCCATTCCCCATAATGGCAACCTTTCCAATGGCAAGATGTTCGCGCTCAACACCTTTGAGGGCAATCCGCTGACGCGGGACTGGGCAGAAACGCGGGCGCGCTGGGAGCCGATGTATGAAATCACCCAGATCAAGGGCGATGGTGAAACCCACCCCTCGCTGTCACCGAGCGATGAATTCGCCAATTTCGAGAAATGGGACGCTGCCAATCTGGCGGGCGTGCCGAAGCAACCCGGCATGATCGAACATGAATATGCCCGTCAGGCACTGGCCGAGGGACTGAAGCTCGAGGCGTCGCTCGGTGTGAACCCCTTCAAGTTTGGTTTCGTGAGCGGCACGGACACCCACACCGGCCTCGCCACCGCGGAAGAAGACAATTTCTTCGGCAAGCATACGGGCGTTGAACCCTCGCCGCACCGCTGGGAGCATGACGTCATCAAGACTCCCCAGGTCACCGTCAAGGGCTGGCAGATGGCGGCTGCCGGCTACACCGGCGTATGGGCGACGGAGAACACCCGAGAGGCGATCTGGGACGCGCTGAAGCGCAAGGAGGCCTACTCGACGACGGGTCCGCGCATGCTGGTGCGTTTCTTCGGCGGCTGGGACTTCGTGCCCGCCGATGCCCAGACGCGCATGCCCGCCGATGCAGGCTATGCCAAGGGTGTGCCGATGGGTGGCGACCTTCAGACCGCTCCCGCAGGCAAGTCCCCCACCTTCCTCGCTGCTGCCATGAAGGATCCGCTCAGCGGCAATCTCGATCGCATGCAGATCATCAAGGCCTGGGCAGACGCAAGCGGCAAACTGCAGGAGAAGGTTTATGACGTTGCCTGGTCGGACGGGCGCAAACCCGGTGCCGACGGCAAGCTGCCACCGGTCGGCAACACTGTAGATGTCGACAATGCCACATGGACCAACACCATCGGTAGCCCTGAGCTAATCTCCGTGTGGAAGGATCCTGATTTTGATCCCAAGCTGCGCGCTGTCTACTATGTCCGCGTCATCGAGATTCCGACGCCGCGCTGGACTGCCTATGACCAGAAGCGCTTCGGCATAAAGATGTCCGAAAATGTGCCGATGACCGTGCAGGAACGTGCCTACACATCGCCCATCTGGTACACGCCGTAACCCGCGATCCACGTTCGTTCATCAAACGCCCAGGGAGAGAACGCATGAAATACACCTTCATGTTGACGACCGCGCTGGCAAGTTGCGTATGCGCACACATCGCCTTTGCCCAGGGCACCGAGAACGACGAGGGGATCACCGCGGCGAATGTGGCGGCGGTGATCAAGCCGGAATACTCGCCTTACGCCGGCCGTAGCTATCCGACGCGCCCGCTCTTTGGCGACACCCATCTTCATACGGCAGTGTCGGTCGATGCGGGCACTCTGAATCGCGTCGGGCAGGAGGACGCCTACCGCTTTGCCCGCGGCGAGGAGGTGCTCTCGACGGGCGGGTTGAGGGCCAAGCTTGCCCGGCCGCTCGACTTCCTGGTGATCTCCGATCATGCCGAGATGTATGGGCTGATGCCGCAGTTGCTGGCGGGCGATCCGGAAATCCTGTCCACCGAGAAGGGCCGCCAGTGGTATGCCTCCCTGACGAGTGGAAACTTCGACACGATCTTTGCAACGGCGATGGAAATCGTCGGCTCCCTGTCAGGCGATGTGCCGCCGATCAAGAGCGAAAAGGCCGTTCGCAATGCCTGGCAGGCCTATACGGCGCTGGCTGACAAGTATAATGAACCCGGCCGCTTTACCGCGATGATCGGTTTCGAGTGGACCGCCATCGGCGGATACAACCTGCACCGCAACGTTCTCTTCCGTGGCGACGCGAGCGTTGCCGACCAGACCGTACCTTTCTCCCAGTTCGACAGCAAGAACCCTGAGGATCTGTGGTCGTACATGGCGGAGTTCGAGACGCGGACGGGCTCGGAAGTTCTCGCCATTCCCCACAATGGCAATCTCAGCAACGGACGCATGTTCACTGTCGAGACTTTTCACGGCAAGCCGCTGACCAGGGAACTGGCCGCCAAGCGAATCCAGTATGAACCTCTCGTCGAGGTCACGCAGATCAAGGGCGACGGAGAATCCCACCCCTACCTGTCGCCCAATGACGAGTTTGCAGGTTACGAAACCTGGGACCGCTCGAACCTCAACGGCACGGAAATCAAGACCAAGGACATGCTGAAGTATGAATATGCGCGCGAGGCCCTGAAGACAGGGTTGAAGCTCGAGGCTAGCCTCGGCGTGAACCCCTACAAGTTTGGTTTCGTCGGCAGCACCGATTCGCATACGTCGCTGTCGACCTCCGAGGAAGACAATTTCTTCGGCAAACATTCCGGCGTTGAGCCTGAGCCCCACCGTTGGGAGCACGTGGTGATCCAGGCGCCGAACCCAGAGTTCAACATCTACGGCTGGCAGCAGGCAGCGAGCGGTCTGGCCGTCGTGTGGGCAACGGAGAATACCCGCGAGGCCATCTTCGACGCCATGAAACGCAAGGAGACCTATGCGACCACCGGCACCCGCATGACGGTGCGCTTCTTCGGCGGCTATGACTTTACCTCAGAGGATGCCGATACGCGCATGCCCGCGACAGCCGGTTATCAGAAAGGGGTCCCGATGGGTGGCGACCTGCCCAAGGTGCCTGCCGGCAAGGCTCCCACCTTTCTCGTGGCTGCCATGAAGGACCCCATTGGCGCAAATCTCGACCGTATCCAGATCGTCAAGGGCTGGCGTGACGCCGGCGGCGAAACGCATGAGAAAGTCTACGACGTGACGTGGAGCGACGGACGTGTTCAAGGGGCCGGTGGAAAACTGCCTGCCGTCGGCAATACGGTCGATGTCGCCCGTGCGACATGGAAGAACACCATTGGTGATCCCGAACTGATCACCGTCTGGTCCGACCCCGAATTCGATCCGAAGCAGGCGGCTTTCTACTATGCCAAGGTCATCGAGATACCGACTCCGCGCTGGACCGCCTATGATGCGCTGCGCTTCAACATCAAGATGACCGACAATGTTCCCATGACCACGCAGGAGCGGGCATATACCTCGCCGATCTGGTACACCCCTTAGGAACGCCCGTCATGCAGCGGTTTGTCCGCGAACCGCTCGTACACTTCCTGCTTCTGGCCTTGCTTGTCTTCGGCGCCTATGGCCTCGTGTCGCGGCGGGAGCCGGCGACGGCGACGATTGACGTCACCCAGGCAAAGATAGAGCAACTGGCTGGCCTCTTCGCCAAGACATGGCAGCGACCGCCGACGGCGCAGGAACTGAAGGGACTGATCGACGACTATGTGAAGGAGGACATCTACGTCCGCGAGGCGTTGCGACTGGGCCTTGACACCGATGACGAGGTGATCCGCAAGCGGCTGCGCATGAAGATGGAGTTTGTCAGTGATGCCGAGGCGGAGGCAACGCCCCCGACCGATATCCAGCTCCAGGCATACATGGACGCCCACCCCGAGGCGTTCCGCAAGCCGCCGCAGATCGCCTTCGAACAGGTCTACATCAATCCCGACAAGCACAGCCCCGACGCCAGCGCTGCCGCCACAGCACTTCTTGAACCCTTGCGGAAGGACGCAAGCTACGCTGCAACCGCCGGAGACCCGAGCCTGCTTCCGCCGTCTTTGCCGCTGACCGACCAGCAGGGCATAGCGCAGATCTTCGGCGATGACTTTGTGGCGGCGATCATCACGCTTGCCCCCGGTGAGTGGGAGGGCCCCGTTTCTTCCGCCGTCGGCCTGCACCTGGTGAAAGTCACGGACCGT
This sequence comes from Bradyrhizobiaceae bacterium, assembly GCA_947475225.1. GTDB lineage: Bacteria > Pseudomonadota > Alphaproteobacteria > Rhizobiales > Aestuariivirgaceae > Aestuariivirga. Next base: position 9,745 of record CANJMQ010000088.1, on the reverse strand, counting down.
GCGCCCGGCATCCTGCCCGCGCTGGGCGACATTCGCCCGGCGGTGGAGCGGGAGTGGATGAACGATCACCGCAATGCCGTCGAGCAGCAACGTTTCGACGATCTGCTCAAGCGGTACAAGGTGACTGTTGAGCCCATCTCCGCAGACGGGAGCCCACCTCCGTGACGAGGATCTTGATGATTCTCGCCGTACTTCTTGCCATGGCCCTGCCGGCCACAGCGCATGAAATTCGCCCCGCCTATCTCCAACTCGACGAGACGGCTCCGGCGCAGTTTTCGGTACTCTGGAAGGTTCCGGCCGCCGGCGATCGCCGGCTGGCGCTCTACCTTCGCTTTCCTGCAGAATGCCAGACGCTCGGCGAGCCAGCGGGCACGATAGACGGCGGGGCCTATTTCGAGCGCTGGAAGATGTCTTGCGATGGTGGCCTCAAGGGCAGGTCAGTTACTGTTGATGGCCTGCGCACCAGCATGACGGATGTGCTTGCCCGGATCAGTTGGACCGATGGCACCACCGAAGTCGCCCGACTCACGCCAGAGCATCCAGCCCTGACCCTCAAGGGCGCGCAAAGCATCCTGCAAGTTGCGTGGACCTACTTCGTGCTCGGCGTTGAGCATATTCTCAGCGGTGTCGACCACCTTCTGTTCGTGCTGGCGCTGATGTTGCTCATCCGCGAGCGCTGGATGCTGTTCAAGACGATCACCGCCTTCACCCTGGCCCATAGCATCACGCTGGTAGGTGCCACGCTGGGTTACTTCAGCCTGCCCCAGAAGCCCGTGGAAGCGACCATCGCTTTGAGTATCGCCTTCGTTGCCAGTGAACTCATCAAGATGAAGCCAGGAGAGCGGCGCCTGTCGGAAGCCTATCCATGGGTTGTGGCCTTTTCCTTCGGTCTGCTGCATGGCTTTGGCTTTGCAGGTGCGCTCACCGAGATCGGACTTCCACAAAAGGACGTTCCGCTTGCCTTGCTCACCTTCAATCTTGGTGTCGAGGCTGGCCAGTTGATGTTCGTGGGCTTTGTGCTGCTGCTGTACGCGGCTGTCAGAACAGTGACCACCATTCCGCTCACAAAGGCGCGCGTGGCTGGCGCCTATGTGATTGGCACGATCGCTATCGGCTGGTTCCTGGAACGTCTGGCAGGTTTCGTGACTTCTTAGGCGATGATCGCTGGTCTATGAGTGGGATCTCCATGTAAGGCTGCGGCCAGCGACAAGGGCCGATCATCGCGAGCCAGTCAGAACAACCACCACCCTCACCCCCTGAAACTCCTTGGCGATCATCTCCCAGACCGCGCGGTCAACATTGCGGAAGATGACAGGCTTGGTGGCCGCTAGCACTTTGACTTGGAACGCTGCCGTTTCAGTGCGGAACGACGCTCGCGAATGAACGAGGATTGGTGGGGCCGCGGCGGCGCGATAGTGGGCTCTGAGGATCACTTCGTCAGTTGGATATCAAGCAAGAGTGAATGCGATTGGCAGCGATGAGAGCTTGCGCCTCATTCTGAATTCCAATGGCAGTCACTATGGCTGCCGGATATGCTGAACATGGTTTCAAGACGGCTTGAGGCCTGTCATTGCTCTGGAAAACCGCTCGAGTGCATCGCAGACCATCGTCTGCTGTTCGGAACTGTGAGTGCGATTCCTGAGCGCAGCCTCCCACTCATCGGTCATACTTGCGATGCTGAACTCGCCGAGTATTCGCAGCACGCTCTTGAGGTCATGAGCAAAGCGCGCCAGGGACTCAATGTTGGTCTCGCACCGAATCTCGCCAGTACGACAAAGGTAATCCTGCTGGAAATCGGCTACGAGTTCGAGATAGAAGTCCTCATCACCCCCGGTGGCCGCCACACCCGCCTTCGTATCGAAGCCGATGCCCTCAAGCGTGGTCATCATATTCGAACCCTGCCTCATTGGCTCTCCCGCCAAAGGTTGTAGACGGCTTGTGAAAGACGCCGACAACCACTCTGCGCCACGATCAGGGTCAAGCTGACAGGTGCCGAAGGACTCAAGATCATGAGGACTACTTCGCTGCCAATCCGGCGGCCACACCCGCGATGAACTCGTGGGCTTCGAAGGGTTTCCGGATCACGCCGGAGAACCCGCTTTCAATGTAGTTGGCTATTTGATCCGGCATTGCGTTCGCAGTACATGCGAGAGCCGGTGTCCCGGAGTTGATAGCGCAGGCTCGAGATGTCCTGATGCGGTGCAAGAGTTCCACGCCTCCGATGTCAGGCATGTTGATGTCAAAAATCATCAGGTCATACTTTTCACTGGCCGCCTTGCCCAGTGCCTCGAGGCCACCAGTGGCGAGGGTGGTCTCACCATGGTGTTTAGCCACAAAAGTCCTGATGACTTTGGCATTGATCCGGTTATCCTCCGCAAGGAGAATGCGCTTGCCCTGCAACGACATTGAAGGGGAGTGGACCACGCCGCCGGGGCGTACCAGGAAATCCTCCGATGAGGCAGCAACGATGGGGAACACCGCAGTGAAACTGCTGCCCTCATCTGGCTTGGACGTTACGTGGATACTGCCGCCTAATTGACTCATGATCATGCGCACGATGCTGAGGCCCAGTCCCGTTCCGCCATAACGAGCGGCGATCTGACTGTCGGCCTGGGTGAAGTCCTCGAATATCCGCTCAAGCTGATCGGATTGCATGCCGATCCCGGAGTCGGAAACGACGACTGTTACATCGCTGTCGGAAATGCAGCTCTTGATCTCGATCGTTCCGTTCTGCGTAAACTTCAAGGCATTGGTCAAGAGGTTGGCTACGACCTGCTCGAACCGAGTCCTGTCACCCATCCGCAAACGGCTTGAAGACAGTGACGTCACATGGACAAGTCGGTTCCCGCTGCTCGTGGCAACGGGCTCGTACCTTGCAACAAGCGAGTCGATGACCTCCACGGGGTCGAAGGGATATAGGCGAAACTGAACCCTTCCGCGTTCGAGGCTCTTGAGGTCGAGGAGATCGTCGATGATGTTCTTGAGGGTCGAGCAGGATGCCTGGAGGTTGTCCAGCAGTTCGTGTTGCTCCTGCGAAAGGTCACTCTCCGCGAGCAGTTGCGCGACACCGAGAATTCCTGTGAGGGGCGTCCTCACTTCATGGCTCATGTTGGCGAGAAAAAGGTCCTTCGCCCGAGTGGCGGCCTGTGCCGCCTCGAGCGCCTTGCTCAATTCCCGTGTCCTCTCCTGCACCTCGATCGCGAGGCTATCCGACTTGCTGAGGAGTTCGACATTCAAGCGATAGAGATCATGGCTCTTCTGTTCCAGCAGGCGCTCGGCGGCTTCACGAGCGGTCACTTCGCGCTCGTATCGTGCCCGTGAGATAAAGTCCTCCGTCATTTCGAGGCGCGGTCCTTGCTCATGAGGAAGACAGCATCCCCTTCTGAACCTGACGTCCTGTCGGTCATGACCACGGATGCTGTCTCACTGTACTTCTTGAAACAGGCCTCGATCAGCCCATAACAGAAGTTAGCCAGCGGTCTTTCTGACTTGTATGTCATTTCAAGTTCGGTGGCGGAAAGGCGAAGGGTTGAGAAGGATGGAAGCTCGGCGTCCGGGTAGAGCTTGCGAACCTCGATGTGAATATCGCCCTCGATCGCTTCCAGCATGCCGAATGCCGTGTCGTATTTGGAGAAGAGATCGGGGTAACCGACCGCAAAGGACCCCATGACCCAGTGTCCGAACTTCCGCTCCAGTTCCGGTCTGGCAATCCCGCTTTCCCTACTGAAGGCATCGACAAGTAGGATGAGTTCCGAGCAGTCATAATAGCCAACCGCCGTGTAAGCGCCGCCCGACTTAAGCGGGGTCACATTCAATATGCGATCTACGGTTGTTTCTCCGAAGGCTCCATCCGCCATCTTCAGCAGTTCCATGAACACTAATCCCTTCACGAGCACATTCCTCTTGACTGATAGCCACCGGATGACCCGTTGGTCGAGACTGATACGACGGATACTTAGACGATTCCTTGCCCCCTGCAAGATGTGGCCGTTGGCCAATGACTGCTGGAGAGCTGTTCATGTCTCGAGGGCTCCGTCCTCCTCATGATGTCATTCTCCTCGGTTCGTCAATCGTGGTGCTGGTTGATGCCGATCTGAACCCAGCGCTGCAATGGCCGCTCGGAACCATCACGATCTGAACTACGACGAGCTATCGGATGGTACAATCTTCCCGAAACATACAGATGAGCCCCTCAGCCCCGTTGCTGCGCGCTGCTTTCAGGTCGGGGTACCTCCCGCTTTCTCCTATCTCCCGCTCTATCTTGAAGTCGTATGGGACGCACAATGGGCATGGATACTGAGCTTCTTCCTATTCGGTCGCCCGCTCTACTACTGGCTCAGGAACTTTCATCATAGCCTGGCTTACTTCCAGGATAGACAGAACCAGGATGGGGTTGCCGAGTTATTGCAGGAACTTCGCGGGATGGAACTGCGGACCGAAACCGCCAGGACTATCGATGAACTCTCAGGTCTCGAAGGTGCGTTGAACGCGATTCACCGCATGTGACTGAAACTTTCTATCCCGGCAGGTAATCGGCGGGATGAGCAGTTGTTGGTTCTTGCCATCGAGCGCATCATGACCAAGTTAGATACGGCACGCAAACGGATGACGTGACGCTGACCGGAGCTCGGCCGGAAGCAAGACCACATGAAGCCGGTAGAGCAGGGGAGAGTGTTGCTGCCGTACGGCCGCAACATTGCTATGGATTGGGGTCTCGGCGATAGGGATTGTTTAGGTCCATCAGCAACAGCGACTTGGTGCGGTTCAACACTGCTTCAGTGAGCATCGGTGGGCCCCTCTGGATGTCCGATTAGGTATTTATCGCCAGGAAGCGCTCGGGAGGTTGGTGGGACCAGTGGACGGAAACATCCATGCCGATGATGGAGTCCTCGTCCATACGTCTCTGCATTGCGCAGGAGGAAATGCGGATTGCATCCTTTCCGACAATCGATATCCTGATTGATCACCAGACTAGATACAGCCACCAGCTGTCGACGATGCCGAAAAGACGTAATCGTCCAGATCTGCGTGTTTTCAGATGTAAATCAAGTCATGGCGCTTGGGTGATACCGCCAATGTACATTGTAGACCACTCGCCTCAACTCCTCCCGCAACTGAAGGGCACTTCTCATGGGTTCGATTGAAATTACTCTGATTGCTTGGGCGTGCATGTTCTGTGGCGTACAGCTTGGTAATTTCATCCGAAGACATTCCCCGGAATATCATCGCAGTGGAGATTCAAAGGATGCCATCAGGTCGGGGTCGGCAGTCATTGGCACGCTTGCGGCACTCGTACTTGGATTGATGGTCAGTTCGGCATCAAAAAACTTTGATGCACTGAATGGCGGACTGACCGAGAATGCCGCATCCTATATTGATCTTGATCGGGTATTGGCTCAGTACGGGACTGATGCAAACACAACGCGAGAACTGTTGAAGCGTGGCGTCGAAGCTGAAATCAAACGCATCTGGCCGCAAGATGGCGCTGAAGTTGCCTCCATTTCCTACTCTCCTGAACTCGAAGCGGTGGCCAGCTCATTGAGGGAGCTCAATCCGCAAGACGATAGCCAAAAGATATTGAAAGCCCGAGCGTTGCAATTGCTCGGAGGCGCACTAGAGCAACGGTGGCAAGTGGTCGCACAGGCTCACACCTATGTCCCAACGGCTTTTGTGGTCATTGTCGTGTTCTGGTTTACAGTACTGTTCGCCATATTCACGCTGCTCTCACCCAGCAACGCTACAGTGAACTCGTTCATGCTGTTCTGCACGATAGCGGTAGCCGGAGGCGTGTTCCTCGTTCTCGATATGAGCCAACCATTTTCGGGGGTCATCATCGTGAACCGTGGGCCAATGGAGGCAGCACTCAATCTGCTTGGCCATTAATGAGCGAAGGGCTTCGAGAAATGGTGGCGTGTAAGCCTGGCCTGCAAGCTCTTTCGACTATGCTAGCGCTGAGACCATGTTCGCAGTGACTTTCAATAAAGTGCACTTCGAGACTGACAGGGACCGCCGTTGCCAACAAATTTAAATTTCGGTAGACCTTTACCTCGCCTTCCGATGTCAGGCAGATGAACCCTATGTGCAAGAACGCTACTGACAATGGGAATTCAGCCGGGATCTGTCGAACATCTAACGCAGGTCATCTCTCAAGTGGTGGTGCCTGCATTTCTTCTTGGTGCTGTTGCAAGCTATAGCTCCTTTCTCTCGACCAGAATGGAGAGGGGTCTCGCCAGAATTCATTACCCAACGATGTGCCCGACGAGGGGCCTGCAAAATCAAAGCTGAAAGCTGACTTGCCGAGCTTGCGGCGGCGGACGGCTCTACTCCAGCGGGCCACGTTGCTGTCGATTGATAGTGGCATTGCCACGGCAATGCTCATCATAATTGCTTTCGGTGCTGCGCTCTCGTCTGTCAATCAGGCATTGGCATCGGCAATTCTGTTCATGATGTCCTTGGGATTGCTATGTGTCTTGCTCGGGGTGCTCCTCATGGACGTAAGGATCGGGCTCACAGAATACGATCACTACTGAGTGTGAATGTGCACGGACTTGTGCTGTCGGTATCAATGCTCCTGGGGAAAACCGCACGTCTCAGGGCTGCTTGGATTTCTGGCTGTTCATGGCGCTCCGGAGAAACGCCGAGAAGACAGAAGCGAAGGCCTACGACATGCACTTGGGAAGTTGCTGTTTTGCCACTGAACGACGTCGGCGGTGGAGCGGAGAATGGTGGAGCGGAGCCGAGGTGACAAGATGGTACAGTTCAATACCTGGTCACACCGTCATTTGCGACAGTCCTTCGGAATGTTCTCCAGGATGGTCTGCAAGTCGTTCCGATCGGTAACCGCGTTGTAGTCGAAATCAAAGGTGCTAGATGCGGTCCACGTCCTTACCGTCCTCCAGTAGTCCCTGATGTCCTTGACGTTCACAATGCGGTCTCCATTGCCGTCGCCCCGACAAGGCGGTTGCGTCGCGAACAGCGCGGCGAGGTAGTCTTGGAGCGCCCGCATCGATTCGGCGGCGCCTTTGACGGAATCGAGATTATCGTCAATATCTCCGTTTAAATCTGTGTACAGCGCGTCACCGTCCCGGTCGAGCTTCAGGTCACTCCAGTTCTTGCTTTCGTTGACCTCGTAGAGCTCATCAAGAGTATACGACGTTGCAACTCCCGAGTTTACTGGGTCGTAGTCCTTCCAGTTGCTATGGACAAATTTGAAACGCGCATCACGCGCCGTGTAGTAGATCTGCTGCGCTTGCAAGACTTTCGAGGTCCCGTAAGTGGAACTATGCGATTCATAAATCTGCTGGTTGACCTCCCAGCATTCATGGACCGGGGTGCTGACACTCAAGTCTGTGGCGCCCTCGCCCCACCAAACGCCACCATTGTCTTCGCAAACGCCCTTGTTGACCGGAGTTTGGCTGCATGTTCCGCCCGCATCATTGGTCCGCCCGATCACGCATGGGCCATTATGCGCACCATTCTTCTGGATGTTGAGGCCACCCTCCGAATAATTGAAGGTACGGATGCCCGGCTGCAGTGGGTTCCGCAGGTAAGGCATGAGCGGGCTCGAATCGATTGTGTTGGGCCTTGACGCCTTCTGCGGGTCGAGGCCCGCTGCCTCGCCAAACAGGCCGTAGACATCCGCTGCGCTCACAAGGTGCGGAACGTCGCGGTCAGGCTGACTGACCATGGGTCCCGAAACCACGAGCGGGACCCATATACCCGTCTGGTATGGCGACGCCTTTGAGCGGAACATGTCGAATGGCAACTGTACCGTAATTCCAGCAGATCCGTTGTCCCCGACGATCACAATCAGGGTATTGGTGCGTTCGGGTTCATAGACCAACTGGCCGGCGCCATCTTTCCGTGCGAGACCGGTCGACGTCAGCAGGCGGCCCAGTTCCGTGTCCATCGCCTCTATCATGGCATCCGACAAGGCCCGCTGGACCAGTGGATTGGTGCAGTCGGTGCCACGGGAACCCAGCGTGGAGGCAAGCCTCTCTCTGGTCGCCGGTGAGAGCAGGCGGCCGGGCGGGGTCTGCAGCGGCGTATGATCGGCACTGAACGACACGGTTGCCATCCATGGCTCCGCGCGTCGTTTGCTGGCGTTGATCCACTGTATCGCCGCATTGACCTCGATCGAGGAGCGGTAGTTGCGGCCCCGTGGATCAGTGACCGCGAGTTTGCTGACGCGTGTTCCACGATTGATTACGAGCGGTGACACGTAGTGTGCGTTCTGTCGCTGGAAATCCAGGTTTCCTGGTGGATCGGCTTGGCATGAAGCATCGGGGACCAGAATTCCACCCAGATTCAGACAGGCAAGGCCCGGCGAATCGCCCAGGGTCTCCCCGCGGATCTCTTGGCAGCGGGTCTTACTGTTCGACTTTCGAATGTAGCAGGCGCCGGTGTCCGCGCCACTCACTTGGCGGTCTACTGACGGGACATATCCGCATTTGTAGGTTCCTGCCTCGGCCACACCACCTGCCGTCGTGTCGATAGAGGCCGGCAGGCCACTGATCCAACCGTAGAAGAAGTCCCAACCCAATTCCCCAGGCCCCCCGTTGCCGGCCTCATTGTTCTCGGGACCGCCAAGGTGATACTTGCCAAAGAAGCCGCTTTTATATCCTGCCTGTTTCAGCATGCGGGCTACCGTTACGCCGTATGGCGAAACATGCGAGTTGGCGAGGTCACTTTGACCGATTGCCTGATAGACATTCGTCCGGAATGGATAACGTCCGGTCAGCAGTGCCATACGCCCGTTGGAGCACTCGGGCATAGACCATGTATTCCGGAACCTTATTCCGCTCTCTGCAATCTCGTCGATCGTCGGGGTCCTGGGTGGCGTAACACCGCCGTAGCCCATTGCCTTCAGCAGGTCGATGCCGACATCGTCCATGATCACGAACAGGATGTTCGGCTTCCCAGCGGACATCGCCGGCACCACGCCTGAGCCAAACATCACGGCAATGATCGTGGCAAGAATTCGAAGCATCCGTCTCAGCATTTATGATTTCCCCCAACTTGGCATTAGAGGGCCAATCAATCACGTCAACAACGGCATAAATACCTATGTTCCTGACATTATAGAAACCGACTAGACCGATCACGTTCAGGCCACGCGCGTTGTAGTGCTCATCGGCCCTTGATATGGCATCGCAAATGCGCGTCATACGACCAGTGATTGAAATTACAATCAGAAATTACGCCCATGTCACACCCCTCTAACTTCGCCTGTCTGTGGGATGGTTTTTGGGACGCAGGCGCGGGCTTTTCTGACCTAGAAGCGGCGGATGGCGCGCAAGCTATCTCGTGTTGATTTCGGTGACCCGGATAGAGCCGCTCTGGGTGTGCAGGTCGATAGGCTTGACCACACATGCGACGTGCTGCTGCGAAGGCCCGCCAGAGCGGTCAGAACCCACATGAGAGCGGATCATTGACTACGGGGATGTTCAGGCGAACTCGAGATCGACACTGCCTGAGCGGATGGTCGAGCGTGCTGTTGTCCTGCACACAAGGCCGAGCGCGGCGCCGTGGTCTCCGAAATCCGCGTCGACGACCAAAAGATCCAAATCATCGAAGACAAGTCCAGCCTCGAAGCCTGTCAACGCCGGAGTGAATCTGCAGCAGTTTTCCGGAGTAAAAGTGCAGCACGTGCTCAGGCAAGAAGGCCCCCGATATCGGGGGCCTTCTGGCTTAACGAGCGTTTCTATGTTGCGGCGCCTGGCGGGTCTTCAATGGGGTGCTCGGC
>CANJMQ010000087.1 GCA_947475225.1 Bradyrhizobiaceae bacterium | reverse complement strand
TCTTCAACCACTCCTCCCCCTGCCCCCGCCTCTCGGCCTGACGCCACGCCGCCTCTTCCTCCGGCGGCATTCTCTTCGAAACGTAGCGCCACGCCAGCGGCAGCAGCGCCTTGCCCAAACGTGACCCGAACTCGATCCAGAAGTAGGGTCGCTGCGCCACGAGGAACGCCCCGGCGCCGAGGCCGAGGAGCACTGCGGCAATCGCAACGCCCTCCTGCCAGCTCATGTTCAGGCCACCTTCTTGTTGGGGATGGCCCAGACCAGCACCGGCGTGATGAGCCCGATGATGGTTGCGATGGTATCAGGGGTTGCCCAGGCCATGCTGAAGCCTGTGTAGGTCTGGACAATGAACAGGATGCCCATGATTGCGGCGACCAGTGCCTTGTCGATCGACGTGAACATTCTTGCGTTCTCCTATGCTTCGTTGGTGGATAGAGCGCCGTTGGCTGCCAGCACGACGGGGCGGACTGCAGCCGGCTGGTTGATCCTCCACGGGCAGCGCCGGGCCCCGAGGAGTCGGTTCTTCGCAATGCGCTTGATCATGACGCGGTCGGACTGGTTGCCGCCGAGGACGTGGAAGGCTTCCGGGTCCTCGCCGATGTAGAGGCCGACATGGCCGTTGAAGCCGGAGGAATTGCCCCGCCAGAAGACGAGGACATCGCCGAGACCGGCCTTCTGCTGTGGTACGCCGAAGGCCAGCCAGTTGCGGGCGCCGAGCGGGTTCATGGGAATATCCCAGCCGGCCTGCAGCGCCACATAGGCCATCCACAGCCCGCACCAGGCGGTCGAGTCGTTCCGGTAGATGCGGTCGAGCCCGGTTATCTTCGCCCAGGTGAGGATCGAAGGGTTCGAGCCCTCGCCTGGTTTCTCGATGGTGCCGAAGGTCTTGAGCGCCTCGACAAGGATGCGCGGTCCCGGCTCGTCAGCGAGCCAGGCGTATTGCCGTGGAAGGTCCATGGCGTGGGTCTCCTGTTATAGAATCTTTGGGTGGGACGGTCCGCGGCGGCAGCCAGGACGGCGCTATTGCTCGCCTCCCTCACCGAGCCTGACTTCAATTCGGGTCAGGCTCTCCTTGATGAAGCGCAACTGCTCCTCGAGAACGATCAGGCGGTCTCCCTGTCCCTTCCGCTCTTCGACCTGCTTTTCCACTACGGTAAGCCGGCTATCGACATCCGCCTTCCACGCAGAGCCGATTGCGACAAAGCCGAAGGTCTGGAGAACCAGCGCGATGATGATGGAAATCGGGACCTTCTTGTCCAGGTGCCAGTCTTCGTCGTCGGCCATGGCGCTCTCCTGTCCTGCGGGCATAAAAAAACGCGCCGTGAAGCGCGTGGATTCGGTCGTCCGAAGAAGTATGATCAGATGAACCAGGGATCGGTGTAGGTTCGCTGTTCCCCAAGCCCCCAGTTGATCTCGTTGGGCTTGTAGAAGACCGTGCGCCAGGGACCGCCACTGCTGTCAGACCAGCGCAGGCTGAACTGCCTAGGGGTCTGGTTCTGGGCGTTGTCGGCGCGCGCCAGAATGGCAATCTGACCGACAGTCACTGCCTGGGGAAACTGGTAGGCGAGCCACTGATGGCCGCTGCCATTGGTGTGGTAGAGCGTCGTGGTGTTGTTTTCGAAGCCGTAGTCCGGAGTGATACCGGAATAAACGCTGCTTGCTGTTGCCGTGCCGCCCGCTGACTGTTCAAACGAACCGAGCCACTTCTGTAAGCTCAGACACCGCAGCCCGAAAAAAGAAGGAGACAAACCATCCCTTGACCTCAGCCTGAGCCGAAATCCATAATCAGAGGTGGCTCACTTCTCGATGGAAAACCCGGCTCAGTTCTGCGTGAAAAACAACACCGTAGCCTGCATTTTGCGCCGGGCACCGGCTACTCCTATTCCAACGGCAACTTCCGACTTCTGGCGACGGCAATCGAGCAGAAGGTGGGCCGCCCCTTTGGCGATTACCTGATGCAGCAGGTCGTCGCGCCAACGGGCATGGAGGGTGCAGTGTTCGCCGCCGAAACCGGAGAATTGCCGGGTGATGCGGTAGGCTACGAAGGCACGCTTGCGACGGGCTGGCGCCCCGGCATCAACCGCATTCACTGGACGGGTGATGCCGGTCTCTGCGCCTCGATCGACGACATGATGGCCTGGGAACGTTACATCGACCGCACGCGTGACGATCCCTCAAGCGTGTATTCGAAGCTGTCGCAGGCCGTCACCTTCAGGGATGGGTCACCGGCAGGCTATGGGCTGGGGTTGGCGCGGACGCGCTACTGGGGGCGCGACATGAGTGGCCACGGCGGGGCTATCCGCGGCTGGCGGCTGCAGCGTTACTGGGTTCCCTCGGAGCGGTTGTCCGTGGCGGTTGCCTTCAACCATGAGAGCGACAGCCGGGGTGCGGCCATTCACCTGCTCGCGGCCGCGCTTGGTGAAAGCGATGCGCCAGCGGCCTCGCAGGCCCCGCTTGCTGAAGCGTTTGCAGGAAGCTGGCTCGACGAGAAGATAGGGCTTCTCCTCGATGTGAGGGCGAATGGCGATGGCACGGTGAGCGCCGCATATGACGGAGGGACCGATGTCCTCAGCGTCGGCGCCGATGGCGTGGCTCGCGGGCATGACATGAAGCTCACGCGCGATGGCGGCGCCATTCGCATCGATCGTCCCGCCGATGCGATTCATAGTATCGCTGTGCCTGTTGGCAGCCTGCGTGACGATAACATCGCTGCCACCTATCGCTCCCCGGAATTCGAGTCCGAACTCGTGATCGACAGCGCGGGCGGAAGTTACTTCGGTGGCTTCAAGGGCTTCCTGGGGCAAGGACCGATGATGCCACTGTTACCTGTAGGAAAGAATGTATGGCGCATGGTCTGCAACCGCGCACTCGATGCGCCTTCGCCCGGCGACTGGACGGTGCGGATGCACCGGTCAGCGGGCAACAAGGTCGAAGCACTCTCCATCGGATGCTGGCTCGCCCGCAACGTGCGCTTCGAGCGGCAGACCTAGACGGCATTCACGCCAGAGGGGTAGACAGCGATGCGGCGGTGTTGAACGTCTGCCACATGGCGCCGAAGCCTTGGTGCGGGAAGGTGACATTGCGTCGTGAGAGATCGGCGATCCAGCGGTCGGTGACGGTCTCAGCCTCGCGCCAGCAACTGGCCATGAATTCCATCTTCTCCACTGGGCTGGCCGCAGCCAGCGCACGGCCCTCAGAAAACCACTTGACCTCAAGCGCCTCGAAGCTCTCGCGGATCTCGGGTCCTACCGTTGCGAAGCTCGCCATAGCCCTGCGGTGTAGCTTTTCGTGCTTCCACCATAGCGAGCCTTCGGTGACGGTCTCGGTGGGAGTGGGCCCCGTGTCGGGCATGGGCACGCCGAAATAGACGGGCTTGAACACCGAGAGGCAAGTTCCCGATGTGGCCGTCACCCAAGCCATGGCGCCCTGTTCTGTCGTTTCCATGATCATGGCACCGCAGGCCTGCCAGAAGCGGTTGGGATGCGGCCCGGCATGCATGCAGATGTTGGTGCAGACGTCTCCAATGGCCGGATCATAGCCCTCGGGATGCTGGCGCAGCAGGGCCGCCATGGTGCCGAGGTCGATCGTGCCCTCGCGCGCCCTCAACCAGTCATAAGCCACCTGCTGGCGCTGGTGGGCGCCCACTGCGGCCACCATCGACTTGTTCTCGAACTCGGCTGCAAGATCCGTGCGCGCGCCATCAGCGCCAGGGATGGTGCAGCGCTGCCAGTCATCACCGATGGTCATGGCGTTGGAAATGGCGCCGACGCCCTTGACCTCGCGGGTGGCCCAATCTCGCCCCGAGGTCTCGATAACGAAGGCCGTCTTGCGGTCGGAGACCAGGTAGCTCGAATCGAAATGCGAGTTGCCGCGCAGCTCGCAATTGCCGCCTTGCCCGAAGCGCGACAGGAGATCCCCGAACACCTCAAGCGCCTCGGCACAGTCAGAGGCGCGTTCCAACATCAGGCGCAGGAGGTCGCCGGTGATGAGACCATCCTTGTCATCGCCTGCGCGGGAGAAGATCGCCTCGTTGCCAACGGCAAGCCCATGTTCGTTCACGCCGATCTCGCCACCCCAGGTCCAGAACGACTTGTCGATGATCACCTCATGGGTCTGCCGCGCCTGAGGGATCACCACGTGGGTGGTACGCAGCATGGCGCCTTCGGGATAGCTGCGGCGGGGCAGGCGGAGAACGGCCTGCGCCTCGTTGATCTCGCAGTCGGCATTCTTGGCGGCCAGTGTGAAGCCGTGGCGGGCGGCGGATGGCAATGCGGCAAAGCTGTCACACATCGTGTGCTCCTCCCTCAGGTGACGAAGTGGCAATCGGCCTTGTGATCGGCGGAGACGGTAATGCTGGGAGGCGCCACGGAACGGCAGATATCCTGCACGCTGGGGCAGCGCGTCTGGAAGGGGCAGCCGGTGGGAATGTTGTAGGGGCTCGGAATATCGCCCTGCAACACCGCCTGCCGCTTGCGCTTGGCGGTGCCGAGGCGCGGAACTGCGGCGAGCAAGCTCTGGGTGTAGGGGTGCTTCGGTCGCTCGAAAATGTCATCCCGCCGGCCGATCTCGACGATCTTGCCGAGGTACATGACAGCCACGCGGTGCGAGATGTGGCGCACCACGGAAAGCTCATGCGCGATGAAGATCATCGCCAGACCAAAGGCCTCGCGAAGGTCAAGGAGCAGGTTGAGGACCTGCGCCTGAATCGAGACGTCGAGTGCCGCCACCGCTTCGTCCAGCACCAGCATGCTTGGCTGGACGCTCATGGCTCGGGCAAGGCCCACGCGCTGGCACTGACCGCCGCTGAGCGCCTGCGGATAGCGGTTTGCCATGTCCGCCGTGAGGCCGACCAGGCCCAGAAGCCGTTCGATCTCGGCTGGAATGTCCTGTGCGGGTACGATTGTGTGGAAGCGCAGCGCCTCGTCGATGGTTTGCGCCACCGTCATGCGTGGATTGAGGGAGGCGTAGGGATTCTGGAACACCATCTGCAGATTGCGATGCAGCTTCTGGCGGGCGACGGCATCGCCTGTGCTGACGTTCTGCCCCTTGAACAGAACCTGGCCGGCGGATGGCTGGTATAGGCTCAGGATGGCACGTCCGAGCGTCGTCTTGCCGCTGCCACTTTCACCCACCAGCCCCACCGTCTCCCTCGGGTAAACGTCGAGGTCCACGCCATCGACGGCGCGTGCCGACATGGGTTTCTGGCCGAGCAATGCACCGGTGAGCGTCCGCCGCTTCGGAAACTCGACGCGAAGGCCGCGGATGGAAAGAAGGGGTTCCGTCACAATGCCACCGCAGCGATTTCCTCGGCCTTGATGCAGGCGCTAAAGTGTCCTTTGGCCACCTCACGGAGCGGGACGTCGGATGTGCCGCAGGCGGGCGAGGCAAAGCTGCAGCGGGGCATGAAGGGACAGCCCGCTGGTAGTTCAGACAGGCTGGGCGGCTGGCCGGGAATGGGTTCCAGCCGCTGGCCCTTGCCGTCGATCCGCGGGATGGATCGCAGGAGGCCGAGGCTGTAGGGGTGGCGGGGGTGAGCAAAGACATCCGCCGTGGGCGCCAGTTCCATAATGCGCCCTGCATACATGACTGCAACACGATCGCAGGTTTCGGCCACCACCGCCATGTCATGCGACACGAGGATCAACGTAGTGCCTGTCGCCGCCTGCAGGTCCATCAGCAGGGCCAGGATCTGGTCCTGGATCGTCACGTCGAGCGCGGTGGTGGGCTCATCCGCGAGGATAAGCTTTGGCCCGCCAGCGATTGCCATGGCAATCACAGCGCGTTGCACCATGCCACCCGACCACTGATGGGGATATTCATCAACGCGCATCTCCGGGCTGGGGATGCCAACACGCTTCAGAAGCTCGACGGCGCGCGTGCGCGCGGCCCGAGTGCCGAGCCCGCGATGAACCCTCTCGCCCTCTGTAATCTGGTCGCCGATGGGCCACACCGGGTTCAGTGCATTCATCGGATTTTGGAAGACCATCGCGATGTCGGCGCCGCGGATTTCCTGCATCTCGGTTTCCGGTAGGCTCAGCAGGTCGCGGCCGGCGAAGGTTATGCGCCCGCTCTTTACAAATGACGGTGGCGAGGGAAGGAGGCGCAAGATGCTCCGGCACAGCACGGACTTGCCGCTTCCGGACTCGCCGACGATCCCCACCGTTTCACCCTGGCGGATGGTGAGCGACACGTGGTTCGCCGCACGCACCACCTTGTTGCCTTGGTGAAACTCCACCACCAGGTCCTCGATCTCGAGAATCGACGGCTTCATTGCTGCATTATCTGCCGCTATCTGTTCCGGTGCCACCATGTTCTTGCCTATATCAGCGCGTGGCGGCGCTCGCCCAGCCGCTGGGCCAGTCCATCGCCGATGAGACAGAGTGCTGCTCCGGTGACCACGAGCGCAAGGCCCGGCAGCGTGCTGATCCACCAAGCCTCAAAGATGAAATCGCGACCCTCGGCGATCATCGCACCCCATTCTGGTGTTGGCGGCGTGACGCCGAGGCCGAGAAAGCTCAAGCCTGACACCAGCATGATATTGAGGACGAAATCCGACATCGAGAACACGATAGAGGAATTGATGACGTTGGGCAGCGCATGGCGGAAGACGATCCGCCCTGGCCCATAGCCCAGATTGCGGGCAGCAAGAATGTAGTCCTTGTTGCGCTCCACCAGCATTTCAGCCCGCGCCAGCCGCGCATACATGGTCCATGCGGTGAGGAAGATGGAGAGATAGATGTTGAAGATACCGGGACCGAGGATCGCGACGATGACAATGATGAGAACCAGGAAGGGGAAGGCGACGACAACGTCCAGCACGCGCATCAATATGCCATCGAAGAAGCCCCCGGCGTAACCCGCCATGGCGCCCAGCACGACACCGTAGACCATCGGCACATAGGTCGTAAGGAATCCGAAGGGAAGGTCGATGCGGATGCCAAACAACACACGGGTCAGCACATCGCGCCCGAAATTGTCGGTACCGAAGGGGTGCGTCAGGCTCGGCGGCTGAAGTGTGTTGTTGAGATCCTGCGTGTAGGGATCGTAAGGCACCAACCATGGGGCAAAGATGCCCGCCAGCACGATGCCAAGGAACATGATACTGCCTATCTTGAGTGTCATCGGCCAGCGGCTGAACTCCTCCGCCAGACGGCGGCGCAGGGGAAGATTCAAGGCCTTGCTATACTCCATGCCGCTCCTCACGCTTTCAGCACCCGGCGGTCGATCAGCATGTAGCTGAGGTCGGCCAGCAGATTTACGAAGAGCACAAGGATAGCGAAGACCAGCGAGAGACCTTGGATGACCGGATAATCACGCTGGCCCACGGCCCGCACCAGCAGCGACCCTAGACCAGGAAACGAGAACAGATATTCCACCACGACGGCACCGCTCAGAAGCCAGCCGATGTTGACGGCTAGGATCGTCGTGACCGGCATCAGGGCATTGCGGAGGGCATGCTTGATCAGAACGCGCCAAGGGCCCAGTCCTTTAGCCCGGGCCACCGTGATGTATTCCGCCGTCATCACGTCCAGAATGGCGGCGCGCAATGACTGAATCAGAATCGGCGCCAGAAACAGGGCGATGGTGAGGGACGGCAGCACAAGATGGTACATGCGATCGCCGAAGCTCCGGCCGTAGCCGGATATAGGGAACCAGTCGAGGTAGATGCCGAAGAACAGCATCAGGATGATGCCGACCCAGAATGGTGGCATGGCAAAACCGATGATGCCGAGGAGGCGGATGACGTGGTCGGCCAGCTGGTCGCTGCGGCGTGCCGCGATGATCGAAAGGGGCAGGGCAATCAGAATGGCAAAGACGGCGCTGGTGACTAGCAGCAGCACTGTCGGGAGTAACCGTTCGCCAACGATCTTGCCGACATCTGCATTCTGAATGATGGAGGTTCCAAGGCTGCCTGTTGCGGCATTCCGGATGAAGTTCCAGTACTGGACAAGCAGGGGCTGGTCCAATCCGAGCTTGGCATGGGCCGCCTGCAGCGTCTCAGGCGTCGCGCGGCCATGCATCATGAGTTGCACCGGATCGCCCGGCACCAGGTGAATTGCGAGGAACGCAACCAGACTGACACCGATTACCACGGGGATCATCTGCAGCAAGCGCGAGACAATGTAGCTCAGCAGGTTCACGTCAGGAAACCGAATGCACCGAAGAGACCGTCCCCGTTTTCACGGGGACGGCTGATCTTGCGGTATGATGAAATGCGAGGGAACAATGTGGCGGTGCTACTTGTCCAGCCACACCTTCTGCAGCCACCACCAGCCATTGGCGAGCTGCTTCAGGTCCTTCACATAGGCCTGACTGCCGTTGATGACGGGCGCGAAGTTCAACGGAATGCTGTAGGCGTCGTTGTAGACGATCTCCTGCACCTTGGCATAGAGCGCCGCGCGCTTGGCGGGGTCTGGCTCGCGCCGGGCCTCCGTCAGCATCTTCTGGACGTCCTTGTTGTCGTACCAGGTGAAGAAGGCCTGCGAGCCGGCGGTCACGTCGGCCTGGATTGTAGCGAGTTCGTCCGTGTCGTTGATGTCGCTCGTGATGTAGCTGACATAGGCCTGGTAATCGCCCTTGGTGGTCATCGTCCAGGCGGTGCCCACGTCCATCTCGACGATCTCGCTCTTGACGCCGGCGGCTTCCCAGCCCTGCTGCAGGATGGTCGCCACCTGGCGGGACGGCGCGTTGCCGGTATCCACCATGATCTGGATGGGCGTGCCGTCGTAACCTGACTTCTGCACCAGCTCCTTGGCCTTGGCGAGGTCAAAGGGGATGACCGGCACTGTGTCGCTGTGGAAGTTCACCTTGGGCATGTAGGAGTTCGGCACTTCGCCATAGCCGAAGTAGACCGCCTTCAGGATGGCCTCGCGGTCTGCCGCATAGTTGAGCGCCAGTCGGAAATCCTTGTTGTCGAGCGGCTTCTTCTGATGGTTCAGATACACATAGTCGAGCCTGAAGATGGGGGTCGATTCGACCACCAGATTGCTGTCCGACTGTAGCGCCTTGGCCTGGTTGAAGGCCACGGTGGAGATCATGTCGTAGTCGCCGTTACGGAGGCCGAGGACACGCGAATTGCTCTCGGGCACATATTTCAGTTCGACGCCATCAAGATAGGGCAACGGTTTTCCGTCGGCACCCTTGTCCCAGTAATAGGGGTTGGCCTTGAGAATCACGGTCGAGCCGCGTTCATAGCTCTCGACCATGAATGGACCCGCACAGACGGGAGACGTGCCAAACTTTTCTGGGCTCGCCTCATACGCCTTCTTGTTCACGATGCTCGCGGCATAGGCGGACAAGGCCGAGAGTAGCGGCGCATAGGGCTCCTTCAGTTCCACTTTCACGTGCTTGTCGTCGACAGCCGTGATGTTCTTCACCGGCTTCAGCACAAAGGCGAGATACTTCGACGGATCGCTCAGGGTCTTGAGCGTGAAAACCACATCGTCGACCGTGACCGGATCGCCGTTGCTAAATTTCGCGTCACGGATCTTGAATGTATAGGTCAGGCCATCGGGTGACATCTCCCACGATTCTGCGATGCCTGGACGCAGGCCCCTGCCGGAGTCGTCGGCCTCGACCAGCGCGTCACATACCTGCTCGATCGCGTAGATCGAACCATTGTCGCCGGGGATGAAGGGATCAAAGGTCAGCGGCTCATCGGGCCGGGCCATGATCAGCGTGCCACCGCGCTTAATGCCTTCGGCTCGGGCCTCGGGCGAGACGGCCGCCAGTGAAAATGCGGTGAGGATGAAGGCGCTGGCGAATAGGGCGTGGCGGCTCCAGCCACCAAGAGACTCAAAAGACTTCCGAACCGTCATGCCGCTCTCCCTTATGTTCTGTTTAGTGATTAAAAAATGGGCTGAATTCCCCGCAGTCCCGCTTTCATGCGGTGGAGACTAGTTTGCTACTTTCAGCTTGGCAAGCCGCTGTTCCCTGCATTGTGATGCGACACGAATGCGTCTGGTGTGGGTCAGTATTGCACCGGCGAGCCGCTTGAACACCCGTCACCCCCGGCCTAGGCTGTCCCCAACGGGCGGAATGTAAGGGGGCGTGCCAGTCACGAAGATGCCCGCTGGTCCGGTTCATGCTGAGGAAGGGCAAGACATCATGGGAATAGATAAAGAGCGAATCCAGGCCATTCTTGACAAGCACATCGCGCGTGGGATCGTGGGCGCCTCGCTGGCTATCTCGTTGCCCGCGCAGGAGATCTCACTCCTCACCAGCGGCTTCGCCGACAAGTTCAAGAAGACGCCAATGCGGCCTGACCACACCTTCCGAATCGCCAGCTGTACCAAGACCTTCATCGCGACGGGACTGCACATTCTGGTCGAAGATGGCAAAGTCGATCTGGACGAGCCCATCACCCGATGGTTCCCCGACATGCCGAACGCCGCGAAGATGCCGGTGCGCATTCTGCTCAATCACCAGAGCGGCCTGCCGGACTTCGAAACATCCATGCCCATGATCTCGGACAAGACCTGGGCGGCTGAGGAAATTGTCGATTTCGCCTTTAAATATGGTGTTCAGAAGGAGCCTTGGCATGGCATGGAATATTCCAACACCGGCTATGTCCTCTCCGGCATCATCATCGCGCGGGAGACCGGCAATCCCTATTCGGACCACCTGCGCCAGAGGATCTTCACGCCGCTCGGCATGAAGGATACTTGGGTCGCCACCCACGAAGCGTTTTCCATCGCGCGCGAGGCGCGCGGCTACATGCATGTCGATCCCGATGGAAAGCCGCAATGGGATATCCAGGGGGCAGGCGACCCGGTCGACGGCCTATGGGATTCTACGGAGTGGTTCCCCATGTCGGGCGCAAATGCGGCGGGTGACATGGTGTCGACGCCGAAGGACGTCGTCACCTTTCTCAACGCGCTGTTCGACGGTAAGATTCTCGGGCCGAAGCAACTCTCCGAAATGAAGGATAATCTCCTGCCTGCGCAGTTCCCGGGTTCGAAGGTGGTTGCCAACGGCCACGGCATGCTCGTTTCCCGCTATGGCGATATCGACGTGAAGGGACATCTGGGTCAGATTCCCGGCCATTCCAGCCTCATGGGTCGTGACGAAAAGACCGGCGTCACCGCCATGCTGATCCAGAACTCGGGTGCTGCCGATTTCGAGGCCTTCTTCCTGAACGGCGTCAACGAGCCCTTCGGGGAGATCTTCCATGCCGCGCGCGACATGATCCGATAGCTTTGGCTGCCGCCGGTCCGGCCACTCCGTTACAGGCATGGTTGTTGATTTGCACTGCGAGTTGCCCCCGGACAGGCGCAAGTTTCCACTGAGAAGTGACCCGGATTGATAATTCGTGCGGCCTCAGCGGCCGCGGGTCAAGTCAGGGTTTGCTCGATTCTGGGTTTTAGCTTTGGCATGTCCGGTCGGCAGATTGCCACAAAGTTCCAGTGAAACTCCCAAAAATACGGACTGGTTATGCGACCTGCTAGTCACACAAGCGGTCGCCTGTCAGGCGATCAGTTTAACATATAAGTCTCTAATCGGTTTGTGATCCCTTCCACAGTCTGCTCGGGCGCGCGCCCGCGTCTCGAATTTCTGTCTCATCTCCGCTTCTCCTAAGAGCTACGATGAGCCAGAAATCCTCCCTTGCTCAAGTCACCCGGGTTGTCTCAAGAGTGCTGCCGCCGGGCACTATCAGTTCTTCCTTGTAACCTGTTGGATCCCAGGTTGGCTTCCAGACAAATTGCCGAGTTTGAATCATAGAGCTATCCGTTTGATTTAGCGTTCCATATCAACCCCTTACAACCCCGCACTGAATTCCGGCAGTCAGCAGCTTCGGAGAATGTGTGGCTCAGAGAACGGAACCATCGCCCTATTCTCGAATTCGCAGTCAGGAGCCTCATGCCAAAATGCCCGCAGTTACTGCAGATTTTCTCTGCCTGATTGTCGGAGAGAGAGACTTTTCTGAGGGCTAAATGGCGGAGATGGAGTCCGACGAACTACGGTCCGCCAGTACACTTGCGCACCCGCAACTGAATGTACTATTCCTTATATTTCAATAACTTCTGTCGATCCGTGTTCGCTAGTGCACATGCGTGCTCGCCACAATCCGTGTTTTCTGGTAGGACACATGGCAGGACAGGATGTGAAGGGCAAATGCGATGGCCGGAAAACTGAACGCACGGAAGGTTGAGACGCTCATCGAGCCGGGGCGGTATTCTGACGGCGGCAACCTTTACCTGTCCATTACTCCCAACGGCGGCAAGCGCTGGGTCTTTGCCTATCGGGGAGCGCCCAAGCCGGGCAGCAAGAACAACAGGTACGAAATGGGTCTCGGCAGCGCTGGCCCGACCGGCGTCTCGTTGAAGGATGCCCGTGACAAGGCTGCAGAGGCCCGGCGGCTGTTGAGCGAGGGGAAGGACCCCCTGACGGCGAAGCGCCAGACCGAAAAGGCAGAGCGCACCATTCCGACTTTTGGGGCTTTCGCCGACGAATACATCGCCACACACAAGGCGAAATTCCGTAACGACAAGCACATCGCCCAATGGGAGACCACCCTCGGCGACGATTACTGCCGGGCCATCCGTCCCAAGTCGCTCAACGAAATCGACACCGAGGCCGTTCTGGCCGTCCTGCAGCCCATCTGGACCAAGACGCCCGAAACGGCATCCCGCCTCCGTGGCCGCATTGAGAACATCCTCGATGCCGCCCGGGCGAAGGGGTACCGGGACGGGTCAAACCCCGCCACATGGCGCGGGCATCTCAAGACCCTTCTCCCAGCCCGCCAGAAGCTCACACGCGGCCATCACGCCGCCTTGCCATATGATAACCTTCCAGCCTTCATGGCCGCCCTGAGGGCTCGCCAGAGCCTTGCAGCGCAGGCGCTGGAACTGTGCATCCTCACCGCCACCCGCACGTCCGAGGTTCTGGCCGCCGAATGGACAGAATTCGACCTCGACAAGAAGGTCTGGACCATCCCCGCCCAGCGCATGAAGGCGGGCCACGCCCACCGCATCCCGCTCACCGAACGGGCGCTGGATATCCTGAAGTCACTGCCGCGCGTCGGCCCCCACGTCTTCCCCGGAAACGCCAAGGGCAAGCCGCTGTCCAGCATGGCGATGTCGATGCAGCTTCGCCGCATGAAGCGCGAGGACATCACCGTCCACGGCTTCCGCTCCACCTTCCGCGATTGGGCGTCGGAACAGACCTCCTTCCCCCATGAAACTTGCGAGCATGCATTGGCCCACCGCATCAGCGACAAGGCCGAGGCCGCCTACAGGCGTGGCGACCAGTTCGAGAAGCGCCGGAAGCTGATGGAGGCATGGGCCGCGTGGTGTGACGCAAAGGCCGGGGACAATGTCGTGCGCCTGACATCGTCGCCAAAGGGATGAATACTTGCCGTCACTTTCTGCGCGGCTTTTAGAGGACTGCACCCTGAACGGCATCAACGATGTTTAAACGAATCACAGTTGTCATTCACGCCAAGCCTGACCCAGTTCCAATCCCTTGAGGCAGCGGATGAATGTCACCGACGAATTGGTCGCCCGCATTGAAGAGTTCTGCCATGGTGCGGCAGACGACAAGTGGAAGCTCGCCGAATTCTCGCGCGCGAACGCAATTCAGATCTTGTCGCTCATACACGATACGCTCCTGCCAGAATTGCAAATCAAGGTGCCCGTGACGGACGACCTAGTTGTCAACATGGGCCATCCCGCGACGGATATCCTATTGGAACTGATAAACGCCTTGCGCGACCTCGATGATGGCAAACAGCACAAGGTTCTCAAAGCAAGAAAGGCCCAAAACGCTTCGAACCCGCGTTGGCAAGACCGGCAGGACAAGGCACTGGCCGAAGCAGTTCGAATCCTAGCAAGAAAGGAGAACCTTTCTATCGAAAAGGCCGAAAAAAAGGTCGCAGCGAATCTGGCGCGGAAGAAATGGCTTCGGCGAGGAAAGAATGTCAGGCCGAATACCCTGCGGCGGCTTCGGAAACTGGCAACCTTCAAGGACTGATTTAGCATCTGCACGTTCTACCCCATCGAAACGTGCAGGTCTTCCATGGTTGTTTTTGCCCACGCGGGCACGGGATTCTCCGCCCGCGCACAAGAGGACAGAACATGATCGAGCCCTTTTCAGTCGAATTCAATGAGGCCTGCAGGCTGATTCCGTGCGGGCGTTCCACGCTGTACGACCTGATTGCCAAGAAAAAGCTCCGGCTGCTCAAGCTTGGCCGGAAGTCGATGATTCCAATCGAGGACATCCGCGCCTTCGTCGATAGCCTCAAGACCGCAGCATAAAAAACGAGCCGCCGCTTGCGAGAACGGCCCGTGACGGAATTGTGAATTAAAGAGCGCAATTCGTCTAGCAAACGCGGCACCTCTTCGCAATGCGGCACCTAATAGAAAGGTGACGTCACATGACCAAGGAAACGGTCCACAATCCTGCCCCCGCCCACGCAGCAGAAAGCAGGCCTGAGAATAAAGCACCAATCGATCCCTTCGACCCGGCCGCCTTCGCGGTCTCCCCAGAGGCCCTTTCCGCACTCCAGGGCGACGTTGGCGTCGTGCCACAGTTGACCGGCATTAGCGTCCGCAAGCCCAGCAAGCAGGAGTTCTTTCGCGTGTGCGGTGACACATCCTACGCGTTGGTCGCGCCTCTGTTGGCGTTGGAGGCAGGGCGCGAAGTTTACCTCGTGGCCCCCCACGTAGCGGTAAGCCTCCCGGGAGATGTCAGCATGAAGGAACTGCGCCTCTGCCAAACGCGGCAGGGTGCCCTATTCCTCTGGCCGGTGCCGGTGGTGTCGTCGGATGTGAAGCAGCGCAATGAATGGCACACCTCTGCCCGCCAAGTCATGGTGACCGCCATTCGCCAATGGTGTCGCATGACGTCGGACATGTCCTCAGGCCGCTACAATGTCGCGATCGCCACGAGCATCAGCGTCGAGCCGGTCTGGCCGACTGACATGACCATGCGCGACCTGCTCGAACTCGCGTTCGGCAAGGAACGCCTGATCACTGAACTCGGCCATAGCATCGTAAAGCGCCTTAAGGGGGTAGAGTGATGGGTGGCGTACAGAATGCCCAACACGAGGCAAAATCCGACATTAGCGGTCTTCCACGCGAGGCAGGCGGGGTGCCCGCCACATGGGCTGACCCCCGCGCGACAGAAAAAATCCGCTTCCTGGAATTGAGCCCGTACGAGAGCGATGGCGGACACCTCATAGGGAAAGACCCCCGCGTGTCAACGCCGGAGTGAATCTGCAGCAGTTTTCCGGAGTAAAAGTGCAGCACGTGCTCAGGCAAGAAGGCCCCCGATATCGGGGGCCTTCTGGCTTAACGAGCGTTTCTATGTTGCGGCGCCTGGCGGGTCTTCAATGGGGTGCTCG
>CANJMQ010000086.1 GCA_947475225.1 Bradyrhizobiaceae bacterium | reverse complement strand
GAGAAGTAACCCTTCGCCTGCTTGATGATCTTCTTGTGAGACTTGCGGGCGACTGTGCCGCCTTTTGAACGTGGCATTGGTCTGTTTCCTCGGTCTTACTTGGCCAGATAGGGCATGTGGATCTTGACAAGCCGTTCGTCACCCGGCGCCAGCACCATGGTGCCACGCTGGTTGCGGATCTGCTTGTTGGTACGCTTGATCATGCCGTGGCGTTTGCCGGCGGCGCCTGCCTTGATCTTGCCGGAAGCGGTGACCTTGAACCGCTTCTTGGCCGAGGACTTGGTCTTCATCTTGGGCATTTTGCTTAATCCTTTCAAAGCGATATAAAGCCGCCATGGCATGCCCTTTACAGGCCAGGCGGCTAGAACCGGCGGGTTTAAGCGCAAACGGCCTGTAAAAGCAAGGGTGGTGGGGGTGTCACATCCCTGCCCACAAGGGCAAGGGGGCGCCTGACGGACATGCTGCGGGGCATGGTGCAGAAACAGAAATGCCCGGGAGCTCGCCCGGGCATGATGAATTGTGGGGTTCGCGAAATCCCTTACTTCGGTGCCAGGACCATGACGATC
The DNA here is from genome assembly GCA_947475225.1 of Bradyrhizobiaceae bacterium. GTDB lineage: Bacteria > Pseudomonadota > Alphaproteobacteria > Rhizobiales > Aestuariivirgaceae > Aestuariivirga. Next base: position 14,854 of record CANJMQ010000086.1, on the reverse strand, counting down.
TGGCGGCCTTCGAAGCGGGGTTCGGACTCGACCTTGGCGATCTCGACGGTGTCCTTCTTGACGCGGTCGAGGAGTTGCTGGCCGAGTTCCTGGTGGGCCATTTCGCGGCCGCGGAACCTGAGCGTGATCTTGACCTTGTCGCCTTCCTCGAAGAAGCGGCGGATCGCCTTCATCTTCACGTCGTAGTCGTGGTCGTCGATCATCGGGCGCATCTTGATCTCCTTGATCTCGATGACCTTTTGCTTCTTGCGGGCCTCAGCGGCCTTTTTCTGTTCCTGGAACTTGAACTTACCGTAGTCGAGGATCTTGCAGACCGGGGGCTTGGCATCGGGCGAGATTTCGACGAGGTCGAGGCTCGCTTCCTCGGCCATGATGATGGCCTGGCGGATCGGCACGACGCCGACATTTTCGCCGGCTGCATCGATCAGGCGCACTTCGCGTGCGTCGATGCGGTTGTTGATCCTGTGTCCTTCTTCCTTTTGCGGGGGGGCGGCTCCGCGGCTTATCGACGGCCTCCTGGGTGGCATTGGCAAGTGGTCTTCAGCTCCTGTGTGAGGGGGTCTTTTTCAATGCACCCCCTTGGGTTTGGTTGCGACCGCTATAGACATTGAATGGGGCACCCCCGTCAAGCCTTGAAACACAAGGTTTTCAGGCCCGGTTTCGGGCCCCCCGGCGCCCCGGGCGGAGTTCCACGACCGCATCCGGCACGACGACGTGAAACGCCGTGCCCTCAGGCCCGGTTGCGTGGAGCCTGATCTCGCCGCCATGGGCACGGATCAGCTCCGCCGCGATTGCCAGGCCCAGGCCCACGCCACCCGGCTTCGCCGCACTCTGGAAGGCCTCGAACAGCTTCGGGCGCACCCGCTCCGGGATGCCGGGACCATTGTCCCGGACCTCGATCATCGCCACCGCTCCCTCGCGCCAGGCGGAGATGGTGACGCGGCCATCCTGCTCGTCCCCTTGCTGCTCCACCGCCTGGATGGCGTTGCGCAGCAGGTTGGTGAGCACGCGGTTCAGGTGTTCGCGGTCGGCATCGACCTCGAGGCCCGGCGGCACGTGATTGAACAGCACGATGCGCGTAGAGGCCTGCAGCACGGCGGTGTCGATCACCTCTTCGGCGACGTCATTCAAGAGCAGCCGCTCGCGCATCGGCGGCGGCTCGTCGGCGCGGCCGAACTTCAGCGTGGCGGTGAGAAACGAGATGGCGCGGTCGAGGCTGATGATGAGCTTGGGCGCGAAGCGCTTCACTGTCGGGTCCTGCGCCATTGCAAGGCGGTCGGAGATCACGTGCGCCGAGGACAGCATGTTGCGCAGGTCATGGCTGACCTTGGCCACTGCAAGGCCCAGCGCGGCAAGCCTGCTCTTCTGCTGCAGCATGGCGGCGAGGTCCGACTGCATGTCATGGAGCTCGCGCTCTGCGATGCCGATCTCGTCCTTGCGGTTCGACGGAACGATGATGCGCGAGCGGTCTTCCGGATCCTGTGCGAAGGTCATCATGTTGCGGGTCAGCCGCTTCATCGGCCGGATGAGCACGATGTTGAGCGCGAGGTAGACCAGCCCCGCCACGATGACCGAGAGCACGACGGACAGCAGGAGGATGTTGAGGCCAAAGCGGATCATCGCTTCGCGCAGCGGTTTTTCGAACAGTGCCACCTCGATCATGTCGCCCGACATGTTGGGTGGCTTGTCGGTCACGCCGATCACCCGGTCGCGGGGTTCCAGCATCACCGCAAAGGCATCGGCGACGGCGGTGGGCCATGACACCTCGCGCAGGTCATAGGAGGCGTCGATCATGTGATCGGTCTCGCTCCTGAGCATCAGCTTGCGCGTCTCGCCGCGGGTGAGCGAGACGACGAGCACGCCCGCACCTTTCAGGATCTCGGTGCGGAGGTCGGGCGACAGGATGCTGTCAGGTGCCGCCTCGGCCGCCAATGCCGCGATTTCCGCTTGGGCGATGCGGCCCTTCAGCCACTGGATGCGGAAACTGGCAATGGAGGGCAGGAAGATCAGAATTTCGCCCAGCATGACGAACAGGATGGTCATGACCAGCACCTTGCCGGACAGCCCCCGCAGGAAGCCCGGTTCGCCGGGTTGGCTCAAGTCGTTGCGGCCGGTCATGGTCTGAGCCTGCCTACCAGGCCTATCAGGCCCCGGACGAGCCGATTGGATGCAAGATCGGCGAAATATCCGATGGCCGCCTGGCGGGAGGCCTCGCCGCGGGTGGGGTAGGGCAGCACGGAGCCCGCCATCGCGGAGATCTGCAAACCGCGTTCCAGCGCCAGCACCCAGGGCTGGATGAGGTCGCCCGCGCCCGGCCCCGCGATGCCGGCGCCGAGGATGCGGCCACGCTTCGTGGTGATGATCTTGACGAGGCCTTCGGTGCTGCCCTCCGCCAGGGCGCGGTCATTGCGGGAAAAGGGTGCGCGCAGCACCTTGATGGCCTCGCCATGGGTGGCGCGGGCCTGTGCCTCGCCGAGGCCTGTCTGGGCCAGTTCCGGATCGGTGTAGGTGACATACGGGATTATCGCGGTGGCCTTCGCGGGCAGGCCGAAGAGCGCGTTGCGGATGACGATGCCCGCCTGGTAGCCCGCCTCGTGGGTGAAGCGCCCGCCTGCCACGTCACCGATGGCATAGACCCTGCGGTTGCTGGTCTTCAGCCCCCTGTCGACGGTGATGCCCTTGGGGGTGAAGGCGATGCCCGCCGCGGCGAGGCCGAGCTCCTCGATGTTGGGCCGCCGCCCCGCGGCAACGAGCAGATGCGAGCCGGTGATGCTGCGGCCATCGCCCAGCCTGACGGTGATTCCCTGCGCTGCCGAGACGCCTGTCACCGTGGTGCTGGACAGGATCTCGACACCTTCGGCGCCGAGCTGGTCGAGCACTACGGCGGTGAGTTCGGGATCGTCCTGTGCCAGCGGCACCGCGGCCTCGATGACGGTGACCATGCTGCCGAGGCGGCGATGCGCCTGCGCCATTTCAATCCCGATCGGGCCACCGCCGATGATGATCAGATGCGCGGGCAGGACATGGTTGGCGAACAGTGTCTCGTTGGTGAGGAAGGGCACCTCGGCAAGGCCGGGAATGGGTGGAACGGCAGGCCGTGAACCGGTGGCGACGACGATGCGGCGCGCCGTGAAGCCCCGGCCCTGCGCCTCCAGTGTGCGCGCGTCCATGAAGCGTGCTGGGGCGCGTATCACGGTGACGCCGAGCGTCTCGAAGCGCTGCTGGCTGTCATGGGGTGCGATCGTCGCGATGGTATTCTGCACATGGGCGCACACGGCGGCGTAATCGACCTGCGGCTCAACGGCGGCAATGCCGAAGCGGGCACCGCTGCGCATCGCCTGGGCCTGCCTTGCCGCGGCGAGCAGGGCCTTGGAGGGCACGCAGCCGGTGTTGAGGCAGTCACCGCCCATGTCGCCCTTCTCGAACAGCACCACCTTCTGCCCGAACTGTGCCGCGGCGGCGGCAACGGTGAGCCCGCCCGAGCCTGCACCGATCACCGCCATGTCGAAGGCCTGTGCGTTCATGTCCGGCACCTCTTCCACACGCGCAGCAGCGTGGGCAGCAGTGCCACGAGGCCCAGTGCCGAGAGGCCCCACAGAAGTTCGGGCGAGATCAGCATGGCGGGGCTGAGCGACAAATGGCAATTCGTCGCGCCATTCTCCTGCGCGCAGACCTGGAAGGCCATGAGCTGGTCGTTGATCACGCCGTCCAGCCCCGCACCGATGAGCGCGAAGGCGATGGAGCCGGGAATGATGCCGATCACCGTGGCGGCAAGGAAGGTGCGCAGCGGAATGCGCGAAAGCCCCGCCACGGCATTGACCGCCCAGAAGGGAAACACCGGCGTGAGGCGCAGGAACAGCAGCAGGCTGAAGGCATTCTCGCTGAAGCCCTGTGACAGCCGCCGCAGAAAGGGGCCGGAGCGCTCGGCGAGCGCCGCGCCGAAGGAGGTCTTGACGATCTCGAAGACGATGGCCGCCCCCGCCGTGGCCGCCAGCGTGGTGACGGGGGCACTCACCACCCAGCCGAACAGGAAACCGCCGGCCAGGCTCAGTGCCGCAGCCGCCGGGATCGACAGAGCCACCACCGTCACATAGAGGAGCGCGAAGGCGGCCAGCGCCAGCAGCAGATGGCTGTCGACCCAGCCGCGGATCGTGTCCCGATGCTCGATGAGGGCGGGCAGGCTCAGCTGGTCCTGCAGGCCGAGGGCGAAGCCCAGCCCCACCAGCCCGAGCAGCAGCACGACCGGCAGCCACCGCCACGGCCGCCCGGAGGCGGCGGAGCCCGGCAGGGGGTCAGGGCGGTGCTGGCGGCTGGCCTGTTCCATCATCTTCCTGTAATGCTTGAACCATCGCGGGCTGGGACGAAAGGGGGGTCACGGCCACGTGAGCAGAGTTCAGCTACGGTGTTTGGCCCTCGTTGACTTCTCCCGGCTTTTCCCCCATAAGCCCGTCCAAATTCCTGAAGCAGAAAGCACTTCTCTCAGGGCATGCCCGTCCCAACCGGCCATGTTATTGGAATCATTGGCTGAAAAGCCCAGATCGGAGTTACGAACGTGAAGCGCACCTACCAGCCCTCGAAGCTCGTCCGCAAGCGCCGCCATGGTTTCCGCGCCCGCATGGCGACGGTTGGCGGCCGCAACGTTCTCGCCCGCCGCCGCGCCAAGGGCCGCAAGCGCCTCTCGGCCTAAGCGCCGGACTGCCTGACAATGGAGCGCCTGAAGCGTCGGCAGGATTTCGTTGCCGCCGCCAGGGCGCTTTATGCCGCCATGCCTGGCATGGTCGTGCAGATGCGTGCCCGCGGCGATGACGCGCCGCCGCGCGTCGGCTTCACCGCCACCAAGAAGATCGGCAATGCCGTGGTCCGCAACCGGGTGAAGCGCAAGCTGCGTGAACTGGCGAGGCTGCAGCTGGCGACCGAGGCCCGGCCCGGCCACGACTATGTGCTGATCGGCCGCGCGCCGACCTTCGAACGCGCCTTCCCCGATCTTGGGAAAGATCTTAGCGCCGCCTTGAAAAGGCTGCACCGCACCGCCCATCTTTCGGCGGACAAGGGAACACCATGAACTTCGAGAACAAGAACTTCATTGCGGCCATCCTGCTGTCGATGGCGATCATCTTCGGCTGGCAGTATTTCTATGCGGGTCCGCTGCAGAAAAAGCTGACCGCCGGCACCGAGACGGCGCAGACCCAGCAGGGCACGACCGCGCCCAGCGCCCCCGCCGCGGGCGGCGCCATTCCCAACATCACGCCGGAGGCGCTGGCCGCCGACCGTGCGGCAGCACTTGCCGCGTCACCGCGCCTGCCGTTCAAGACCGATTCCGTCGAGGGCTCGATCAATCTCAAGGGTGCGATGATCGACGACCTGCACCTGCTGCGCTACCGCGAGACGATCGATCCCAAGAGCCCGACCATCACCTTCCTGTCGCCGTCGGGAACCCCCGGCGCGCTGTTCGCCGAGCAGGGCGTGGTTCCCGCCACCGGCACCACCGCAAAGCTTCCCGACACCACCACGGTGTGGACCGCACCCGCCGGCGCCGTGTTGAGCGAGAACAACCCGGTGACGCTCACCTGGGACAATGGCGCGGGCCTCAAGTTCAGCCGCAAGATCCAGATCAGCGACGAATATCTCTTCACCGTCGAGCAGATCGTCGAGAACACCTCGCAGGCGCCCGTGGCGATGATCCCATACGCGCGCATCCAGCGTCAGGATACACCGACCGTGTCGGGCTACTGGGTGTTCTTCGAAGGCATGCTCGGCTGGATCGACGGCAGTCTGCACGAGATCCACTACAAGGACGTGAACGGCCAGACCGAGCCCGACCGCCGCGAGACGACGGGCGGCTGGGTGGGCTTCACCGACAAGTACTGGGCCGCCGCCGTGATTCCGGACCAGGCAACACCCGTCACCGCCAGCTTCATCCATACCAAGCTCGACAATCGCGACCTCTACCAGACCGACTACCTCGCCAAGGATGCGATGGTGGTGCAGCCGGGCCAGTCCGCCTCGACGACAGGCCGCCTCTTCGCCGGCGCCAAGGTTGTCAGCACCATCAATGCAATCGAGAGGCTCTACCAGGTCCAGGGCTTCAGCTACATCATCGACTGGGGCTGGTTCTATTTCCTGACCAAGCCGCTGTTCTATCTCCTTGCCTGGCTGAAGAGCATCGTCGGCAACTTCGGCATCGCCATCCTGCTCGCCACCGTGCTGGTCAAGGCGGCGGTCTTCCCGCTCGCCAACAAGTCATATGCCTCGATGAGCAAGATGAAGAAGCTGCAGCCCGAGATGGAGCGGCTCAAGAAGGAATATCCCGAAGACAAGATGAAGCAACAGCAGGAGATGATGGCGCTGTACAAGCGCGAGAAGGTCTCGCCGCTGTCAGGCTGTCTGCCCGTCGTCGTGCAGATCCCGATCTTCTTCTCGCTCTACAAGGTGATCCTCACCTCGATCGAGCTGCGCCACGCGCCGTTCTTCGGCTGGATCCATGACCTTTCCGCACCCGATCCGACGAGCCTGTTCAACCTCTTCGGACTGATCCCCTGGACGCCGCCGCACATGCTGATGATCGGCGTGTGGCCAATGATCATGGGCTTCACCATGTGGCTGCAGATGCGCCTGAACCCCGCACCGCCCGATCCGGTGCAGGCCAGCCTGTTCAACTGGATGCCGGTGATGTTCACCTTCATGCTGGGCTCCTTCCCGGTGGGCCTCGTCATCTATTGGGCGTGGAGCAACACGCTCTCCGTCCTGCAGCAGTCCTTCATCATGAAGCGCAATGGCGTTGACGTGAACCTGCTGGGCAATGTGAAGAACAGCCTGCCCTTCCTCAACAAGAAGAAGGCCGCAAGTTGAGCGAGACCTTCACCGAGGATCAGATTGACGCGGGCCGCCGTTTGTTCGGCGGCCCGTCACGTTTTCTGCTCGGCGTGGCCAAGCTCGAGCAGCTCCCCGCTTCCAAGGGTGTGGAGATCGCCTTTGCCGGCCGCTCCAACGTCGGCAAGTCGTCGCTGATCAATGCGCTGACCAACGTCAACGGCCTTGCCCGCGCATCGAACACGCCGGGCCGCACCCGCGAGCTCAACTTCTTCGATGTGAACGAGGCGCTCACCCTCGTCGACATGCCCGGCTATGGCTATGCCAAGGCGCCAAAGCATGAGGTGAAGGCCTGGCAGTCGGTGCTGAGGGGTTACCTGCGTGGCCGCCCCGGCCTCACCCGCGCCTTCGTGCTGATCGACAGCCGCCACGGCATCCTCAAGGCCGACGAGGAAATGTTCGACCTCCTCGACGAGGCCGCCGTCACCTACCAGGTGGTGCTGACCAAGACCGACAAGATCAAGCCCCCCGAGCTCGAGAAGATGCGCGAGACGGTGGCCGCGGCGATCAAGAAGCATCCGGCAGCCTTTCCGCAGATCCACGCCACCTCCAGCGACAAGGGCCTCGGCATCCCCGAGCTCCGGGCGGAGATCGCCGGGCTGCTGTAGCCATCTTTCGTCCTCTCCTCCACATGCGTGGCGGCGAGCAATGAGCCGCAGGCCGCGACAGACCCTTTGAATCCGTGACAATTGTCCTGTAAGCCGCTGTCCGACTGACGGGGAATCTCCATGGACGAAATCGCTGCGACGGCCCGAATCCTTTCCGAGGCGCTGCCTTTCCTGCAGCGCTATGATGACCAGATCATCGTCGTGAAGTACGGCGGCCACGCCATGGTGGACCCGAAGCTCGCCCACCAGTTCGCGCGCGACATGGTGATGCTGAAGGTGTGCGGGCTGAACCCCATCGTCGTTCACGGCGGCGGCCCCCAGATCAACAAGATGCTCGACAAGCTGGAAGTGCAGCCGGAGTTCCGCGAGGGCCTTCGCGTTACCGACGAGGCCACCATGTCGGTGGTCGAGATGGTGCTGTCGGGTTCGATCAACAAGTCGATCGTCGCCTCGATTCAGCAGGCGGGTGGCCGTGCGGTTGGCATCTCCGGCAAGGACGGCAACCTGATGATCGCCGAGAAGCTGACCAAGAAGAAGACCGATGCCGCGACCGGCAAGGTGGTGGAGATCGACTTCGGCTTCGTCGGTGAGCCCGTGAAGGTGAACATCGAGATCCTCGAGACCATCATGAAGAGCGACGCCATTCCGGTCATCGCCCCTGTGGGCGTGGGCGTCAACGGCGAGACCTTCAACGTCAACGCCGACACGGCGGCGGGCGCCATTGCCACCGCGACGAAGGCCAAGCGCTTGCTGCTGCTGACCGACGTGGCCGGCGTGCTCGACAAGGACAAGAACCTGATCAGCGAACTCGCGGTGGAGGAATTGCCGAAGCTCATCGAGAACGGCACCATCACCGGCGGCATGATCCCCAAGGTGGAAAGTGCCGCGGCGGTGGTCGAATCCGGCGTCGAGGGCGTCATCATCCTCGATGGCCGCGTGCCGCATTCGGTGCTGCTGGAACTCCTGACCCCGCATGGCGTGGGCACGCGCATCTCGCGGGCCGGGTCATGAAGGGTTTCGGGCACGTCGATACCTGGGTCTTCGACCTCGACAACACGCTCTACCCGGCCTCCTGCCGGCTCTTCGACCAGATCGACGTGAAGATGGGGAACTTCGTCTCGAAGCTCCTCAACGTCGACTATCCGGAAGCCAAGCGCCTCCAGAAGGAGATGTTCTACAAGTATGGAACAACACTGCGCGGGCTGATGACCGAGCATGGCATTACGCCGGATGATTTCCTGGACTATGTGCATGACATCGACCATTCGCCGGTGCCGCTCAACGAGGCGCTGGACGCAGCGCTGCATGCGCTTCCTGGCCGCAAGCTGATCTTCACCAACGGCACGGTGGCCCATGCCGAGAAGGTGCTGGCCCGCATCGGCATCACCCACCACTTCGGCGACATCTTCGACATCGTCCATTCGGACTTCATCCCCAAGCCCGAGATGGAGCCCTACCGGAAATTCGTGCGCCAGACGGGGATCAAGCCTGAGACCTCGGCCATGTTCGAGGACATCGCGCGGAATCTTGAAGCCCCGCATGCGCTGGGCATGGTGACGGTGTTGGTGGTGAGCCCCGAGAACAAGGATGCCGAGCACCTGAACAAGCAGACCGGCGGCACGACACAGCAGCACATCCATTACGTGACCGACGATCTCGCCAGTTTTTTGGCGGGATTGACGAGGGACCTCAAAACCCGGTCTTGACCGAACCTGCCTTTTTGGCGAAAGCCACCGCGACAACACCGAGGGAACAGCCATGACCGATCTTCAGAGCACCATCGAACAGGCCTGGGAGGCCCGCGACAAGGTCAACCTCGAGACCAAGGGTGCGGTGCGCGATGCCGTGATGGCTGCCCTCGACCTGCTGGATTCGGGCAAGGCCCGCGTCGCCGAGAAGCGGGACGGCGATTGGCACGTCAACCAGTGGCTCAAGAAGGCGGTGCTTTTGTCCTTCCGCCTCAATGACATGGCGATGATTTCCGGCGGCCCCGGCGGGTCCAGTTGGTGGGACAAGGTGCCCTCCAAGTTCGATGGCTGGGCCGAGAAGGATTTCCGCGCCGCGGGCTTCCGCTCGGTGCCCAACTGCATCGTGCGCAGGTCGGCCTATGTGGCGCCGGGCGCCATTCTCATGCCGTCCTTTGTCAACCTCGGCGCCTATGTCGACACCGGCACGATGGTGGACACCTGGGTGACGGTCGGCTCCTGTGCCCAGATCGGCAAGAATGTGCATCTTTCGGGTGGTGTGGGCATCGGCGGCGTGCTGGAGCCGATGCAGGCGGGCCCGACGATCATCGAGGACAACTGCTTCATCGGCGCGCGTTCTGAAGTGGTCGAGGGCGTGGTGGTGGGCGAGGGCTCGGTCATCTCCATGGGCGTGTTCATCGGCCAGTCGACCAAGATCATCGAGCGCGACACCGGCAAGGTGCACATGGGCAAGGTGCCGCCTTATTCAGTCGTGGTCTCGGGCTCGCTGCCGCAGAAGCCCTATGCCGATGGTTCGCCCTCGCCGTCGCTCTACTGCGCGGTGATCGTCAAGCGGGTGGACGAGAAGACCCGTTCCAAGACCTCGATCAACGAGTTGCTGAGGGACTGACGGGGCCGCTTATCCGCCCGTCTTGCCGTCACTCCGGCGAAGGCCGGGGCCCAGGTTTGGGCGTCAACCACCCGGAAACAAAGCTGGATCCCGGCCTTCGCCGGGATGACGGCACTATTGATGACGAATGGATCCGCGGAGATTCCCTCTCTCGCGGTGATGCACTACACTGCCGCTCATGAAGAACACACCCACTGATCCCGTTCCGCTGCTGCAGGACCTGATCCGCTGCAAGTCCGTGACACCTGCCGAGGGCGGGGCGCTGACCTATCTAGAGAACCTGCTCTCGTCGCATGGCTTCGTCGGCCACCGCCTGATCTTCCGGCAGGAGGGCACAGCGGAGGTCGAGAACCTCTTCGCGCGCATCGGCTCCGGTTCCCCGCATCTCTGCTTCGCGGGCCACACTGACGTGGTGCCGGAAGGCATCGTCGAAAGCTGGACGCATAAGCCCTTCGCCGCCGACATTGCCGATGGCTTCATCTATGGCCGCGGCGCCACCGACATGAAGGGCTCGGTCGCGGCCTTTGCCGCTGCCGCCATCGACTTCGTGCGCACGGCGGGCAAGTTCAAGGGCTCGATCTCCTTTCTCATCACCGGCGACGAGGAAGGCCCCGCCATCAACGGCACGGTGAAGGTGCTGCAGTGGATGGCCGAGAACGGCCACATCCCCGACCATTGCATTGTCGGCGAGCCGAGCTGCGTGGATACATTGGGCGACACCATCAAGATCGGCCGCCGCGGCTCGCTGAGCTTCACCGTGACGGTGGACGGCAAGCAGGGCCACGCGGCCTATCCGCACAAGGCGGACAACCCGATCCCCAAGCTCGCACGGTTCGTGGACCGCATCTCGGCGGCCACACTCGACGCGGGCAACGATCACTTCGATCCCTCGACGCTGGCCGTCACCTCCTTCGACGTCGGCAACCCGGCTGGTAACGTCATCCCGTCACGCGCCACCGCCAAGTTCAACATCCGCTTCTCCACCGAGCACAGCTTTGCCTCACTGAAGCAGTGGGTGGACGAGCAGATCGCCGTGGTGAAGGCGGAGATGGGCGGCGCGTGGACGGTGTCGGCCACCGAGGGAGCGGATGCCTTCATCACCGAGCCCGGCCGCTTCGTGGGCCTCGTCCAGGATGCCGTGCAGCATGAAACGGGCGTGCTGCCCAGGCTCTCCACCAGTGGCGGCACCTCGGACGCGCGCTTCGTGAAGGACTATTGCCCGGTGCTCGAATTCGGCCCCACCAACGCGACCATCCACCAGACCGACGAGCGTATCGCCATCGACGAACTGCGCGCCACGCAGAACATCTACAGCCGCATCATCGCCGATTACTTCTCGGCGGAACTGTAGCCGACGCGCAGGAGATAGAGGCCGTCCGGCGGGGCCACCGGCCCGCAGGCCGTGCGGTCTGCCGCGTCCAGCGTGTGCTTCATGTCAGCGGGGCTCCACTTGCCCTCGCCGACGAGCCGCAGCGAGCCGACCATGGAGCGCACCTGGTTGTGCAGGAAGGAGCGCGCGTCGGCGCGCACCTCGATCAGTTCGCCGTAGCGCGCCACCTCAAAACGGTCGAGCGTCTTCACCGGTGAATTGGCCTGGCATTGCGCGGCGCGGAAGGTGGTGAAGTCATGCTTGCCGACGAGGTGCTGTGCGGCGGCGTGCATTGCGTCCGAGTCGAGGTCCACGGGAAGCCACCACACCTTGCCGCGGTCCAGCGCCGGGGTGCTGCGGCGGTTGAGGATACGGTAGAGGTAGTAGCGACGCGTGGCCGAGAAGCGGGCGTGGAAATCATCCGGCACTTCTTCGGCGTCCAGCACGCTCACCGGACGCTCGCGCATGTTGCCGTTCAGGGCATTGCGGAGCTTGAACGGGTCCCACGCCTTGGCGAGGTCGACATGCGCCACCTGCGCCAGCGCATGCACGCCCGCATCGGTGCGGCCCGCGCCATAGACCATGGAATGGCTGCCGTTGATGATGGCGACGGCACGCTCCAGCACATCCTGCACCGAGGTGCCACCCGCCTGGGATTGCCAGCCGGTGAAGGGTCCGCCGTCATATTCGATGGTGAGGCGATAGCGCGGCATCAGGCGACCACCGTGCCTTGAGAGATTGGGAAGCCGCGCAGGAAATCCCTTGCCTCCATGGCGCCCTTGCCCTCGCGCTGCAGCTTCAGGAGGCGGACGGCGCCGGAGCCGCAGGCGATGGTGAGATGATCGTCGATGAAGGTGCCGGGCGTGCCGTGGCCCTGCACCACCTCGCAGAGCAGCGCCTTGATGCGGGTGCCGTTCACCGGGAGCCAGGCGCCGGGGAAGGGCGACAGGCCGTGAATGTGGCGGCACACCTCTGCAGCACTCTTCGAGAAGTCGATCCGGGCTTCTGCCTTGTCGATCTTTCTTGCATAAGTCACGCCTTCGCCGGGCTGTGGCGTGGAGGTGATCGTGGGCTGCGCCAGAACCTCGGCCATCAGCCGTGCGCCACTCTCGGCAAGCGTATCATGCAGCGACTGCGCGGTCGTGGTGGGCGTGATGGCGATCCTCCCCACCTTGCACATCGGCCCGGTGTCGAGGCCTTCCTCCATGCGCATGATGGTGACACCAGACTCCGCATCGCCCGACATGATGGCGCGCTGGATGGGTGCGGCCCCGCGCCAGCGCGGCAGCAGCGAGGCGTGGACGTTGAAGCAGCCAAGGCGCGGCGCATCGAGAACGGGCGCCGGCAGCAGCAGGCCGTAAGCGACGACCACGGCCGCATCGGCATTCAGCGCGGCGAAGCGGGCCTGCTCGTCTTCCGACTTCAGCGAGGTGGGGGTGCGGACCTCGATGCCTTGAGCTTTGGCGAAGGCCTGCACCGGCGAGGGCCGTTCCGCCATCCCGCGGCCGGCGGGGCGGGGCGGCTGGGAATAGACGCAGGCGATCTCGTGGCCGGCCCCCATCAGGGCCTTCAGCGTCCCGACCGCGAAGTCCGGCGTGCCCATGAAAATGATGCGCATCGCTCAGAGCTTTCCGAGCTTCTGGGCCTTCTGGAATTTCTTGATCACCCGCTCGCGCTTCAGCCGCGAGATGTGGTCGATGAAGAGGACGCCGTTCAGGTGGTCGATCTCGTGCTGCAGGCAGGTGGCCATGAGGCCGGTCGCGTGCGTCTCGGTGGGCTCGCCCTGGCGGTTGAGGTAGCGGATCCACACCTCGGCGGGCCGCGTGACCATCTCGTAGAACTCCGGGATCGACAGGCAGCCTTCCTCGTAGTCGCTCCTGGCCTCGCTCGTCTTGATGATTTCCGGATTGGCGACGAAGATCGGGGTCTTGGCTTCGCCGTCCTTGGCGAGGTCGATGACCAGCAGGCGCTGCGCCACGCCCAACTGGATGGCGGCAAGGCCGATGCCCGGTGCGTGGTACATGGTCTCCAGCATGTCGTCCCACAGCTTCTTCACGTGAGAATCGATGCCCGCCACGGGTTTTGAAACCTCGCGGAGCGTCTTCTCGTCGGGAAGCGTTACGATGGGGATGAGCGACATGGCTGTCCCATAATCAAGCCGCCGCCGCCGGTCAATCCGCCCTCAGGGGCCGATGCAGCGGGTGCGCCTGTAGCCCTTGCCCACGAAGGTGTCGGTGGCCGGGTCATAGGTGCGGTAACGGGCGCTGCACCAGGATTGGTGGTCCGAACCGTGGTGGGGGTGCCGGAAATCGCCGTAGCGGTAGACCTGGAAGGGCTTCTGGTACCAGTAGCTGCCGGAACGGGCCACCATGGAGCGCTGGAAGGGGGCATAGTCCATGCGCACCGTGCATTCGTAGATCCCGTCCGCGCAGGTCTTCTCGATCACATAGGGCTTCCAGATCTTGATGCCGTCACGGTCCGTGCCATAGGGGTCGGATGCCAGCGCGCCGGTGGACAGGGCAGCGAGGCCGACGAGGCCCAGAAGCGGGGCGAGGATCTTCCTGAACATGCAAAACTCCCTGAGAGGCCCCGATCCGACGGGGAATCTGGCCTCCGGTCAGAATGCAGCCGCCAAGGGTGCTTGGCAAGCCGTGGAGCTTGCCTTTTGTTGCCTTTCCCCCCATATAGCCCCCCGGGAGGTTGGCGGCGGACGTGCCGCTCGCCAACCGGGTCAGGTCCGGAAGGAAGCAGCCCCAACGAGACCGGAACGGGTTGCCCGTCCAGCCTCCCACCCTCTAGTATACCCGCGGAAGCCCGCCCATGGACCATGCGCAGAGCGGCGCGAACGCAGCAGGGTATCGCGTTCTTGCCCGGAAATATCGCCCCCGCACCTTCCCTGACCTCATCGGACAGGAAGCGATGGTGCGCACCCTCACCAACGCCTTCGCGTCGGGCCGCATCGCCCAGGGCTTCATGCTCACCGGCGTGCGCGGGGTCGGCAAGACGACCACCGCCCGCCTCATCGCCCGGGCCCTGAATTACGGCGACAAGCCCACCATCGACATGCCCGACCAGGGCCCGCATTGCGAGGCCATCCTCGAATCCCGCCACCTGGACGTGATCGAGATGGACGCTGCCTCCAACACCGGCGTCGACAACATGCGCGAAATCATCGACAGCGTGCGCTATGCGCCCGTCCAGGCGCGCTACAAGGTCTACATCATCGACGAAGTGCACATGCTCTCGAAGAGCGCCTTCAACGCGTTGCTGAAGACGCTCGAAGAGCCGCCGCCGCATGTGAAGTTCATCTTCGCCACCACCGAGATCAACAAGGTTCCCGTCACCATCCTGTCGCGCTGCCAGCGCTTCGACCTGAAGCGGCTGGATGCGGCCCTGCTTGCCTCGCACTACG
>CANJMQ010000085.1 GCA_947475225.1 Bradyrhizobiaceae bacterium | reverse complement strand
TTGATGACGACGACGAAGAGGACTGACCTTGGCCAACCCCATCGATCCGATCCATCAGTTCCGGCTGCATGACCTTGCCGGTCCGTGGAACATTGCGGGCTATGATATCAGCTTCACCAACTCGGCGCTGTTCATGGGCATCATCGTGGCCTTCGTCACGCTGTTCCTGCTGATCTCGGCCGCACGCGGCGCGCTGGTCCCGGGGCGCCTGCAGTCGATCGGCGAATTGTGGTACGAGTTCATCCACAACATGGTGCAGAACGTTCTGGGACACGAGGGCAAGGCCTTCTTCCCGCTGGTGTTCAGCCTGTTCTCCTTCGTGCTCGTTGCCAACATGCTCGGCATGTTCCCCTATTTCTTCACCGTGACGAGCCATGTGGTGGTCACCGCCACGCTCGCCGTCTTCGTGATCCTGCTGGTCATTATCGTGGGCATCTCCAAGCACGGCTTAAGCTGGTTCAAGCTCTTCGTGCCGTCGGGCGTGCCGATGGTGATCCTGCCCTTCATCTCGGTGATCGAGGTGATCTCCTTCCTGTCGCGCCCGGTCAGCCTCGGGCTTCGTCTGTTCGGCAACATGCTGGCCGGCCACATCGTGCTGAAGGTGTTCGCGGGCTTCGTTGTGCTGCTGGCCTCGATGGGCATTGGCGGCATCATCGGTTCGATCGCCCCCCTCGGCATGGCGGTGGCGCTCACCGCGCTTGAATTCCTGGTCGCGTTCCTGCAGGCCTTCGTCTTCGCGATCCTGACCTGCGTCTATCTCAACGACGCGCTGCATACCCATCACTAAGAACCCAAACTCAACATCCATACAAAACTCAAGGAGAGACTCATGGATCCGCTCGCAGCTAAGTACATCGGCGCCGGCATTGCTTGCATCGGCATGGGTGGCGCCGGTATCGGCGTGGGCCACATCTTCGGCAACTTCCTGTCGGGCGCGCTCCGCAACCCCGCTGCTGCTGCTGCCCAGTTCACCAACGCGCTGATCGGTGCCGCTCTGGCCGAAGGCCTCGGCATCTTCTCGCTCGTCGTGGCGCTTCTCCTCCTGTTCGCCGTCTAATCACTTCACGGCTAACGAATGGAAGCCTGGCGGGCCTCAACATCCGCGCAGGCTTCCCCTTTTGAGGCTCAAGACATGTCGCAATCGACACTCGTCGTCGCCCAGGCCACCACCACCGAAGCCCCTGCTCCCGCAGCGGGCGAGGAAAGTGCGGCCCCGGCCACCACAGAGGGCACAGGCGCGGAGGGCGGCCACGGTGGCTTCCCGCCGATGGACGCGCATTCCTTCCCCTCCCAGATCTTCTGGCTGGTGATATTCTTTGCGCTGCTCTACCTGCTGATGAGCAAGGTGGTGCTGCCGCGCATGGAAGCGGTGCTCAAGAACCGCCACAAGACCATCGAGAGCGACCTCTCCAAGGCCACGGCGCTAAAGCAGGAGACCGAGGCGGCGATCCAGCACTACGAGAAGTCGCTGGCGGACGCCCGCGCCAATGCTCAAGGGATCGCCACCGAGACGCGCGCCAAGATCGCTGCCGAAATCGAGACCGAGCGTTCGGCCCTCGAGAAGACGCTGTCGGCGAAGCTCGCCGAGGCTGACACCCGCATCTCCGCCACCAAGACGAAGGCGATGCAGGACGTGCACGAGGTCGCCGCCGAAACCGCCGCCGAAATCGTCTCGGCGCTGACGGGTTTGACGGTGAGCAAGGAACAGGCCGCCAAGGCCATCGCCGGGCTCAAGGGCTAAGGGAGAAGAACGATGCAGTTCGACGCAACATTCTTCGCCCTGGTGGCGCTGATCATCTTCCTGGCGATCGCCGCCTATGCAGGCGCGTTCAGGAAGCTGGGTGCCGGCCTCGACAGCCGCGCGGACCGGATCCGCAAGGAACTCGACCACGCCACGCAACTCCGCAAGGACGCCGAAGCGCTTCTCGCCGAATACAAGCAGAAGCGCCTCGACGCCGAGAAGGAGGCCGCCTCCATCATCTCCGCCGCCAAGTCGGACGCCGAGGAATTTGCCTCCGAGACACGCCGCAAGCTGACGGAGTCGCTGGAGCGCCGCTCCAAGCAGGCCGAGCAGAAGATCGCCCAGGCCGAGGCCGCCGCGATCAAGGACGTGCGCAACGTGGCGACCGACCTCGCCATTGCTGCCTCCCACCACCTCGCGGCGGAAGCCGCCAAGGGTGCCAAGGGCGCTGACCTGATCGCCTCGTCCATCGCCGCGGTGAAGAACCGGCTGAACTGAGTGCACCGAGCGACACATTCAAAAGCCCGGCCGCGAGGCCGGGCTTTTTGTTTGGCGCGGGCCTCCCTCCCAAATTTCACCTTGCACGGACTTGCCCGGAGCGTTGTTTTTGGTGAGCGTGGGAGAGGGACGCCCGGGTCAGGCCCGGGCGAGGTGAGGTGAGTGCGTCAGGGCGGCACGTGTTGCCGCCGCCCTACTCCGCCGCCTCCATGTAGTTCGCCATGGGCGGGCAGGTACAGACGAGGTTGCGGTCGCCGAAGACATTGTCGACGCGCGCCACCGGCGGCCAGTACTTGTCGTTCGGATAACCCTTCAGGGGGAAAAAGGCCTTCTCCTTCGAATAGGGATGCTTCCAGTCGCCGAGCAGAAGCCTGTGGGTGTGCGGCGCGTTCTTCAGGACGTTGTCGAGGCGGTCGGCCTTGCCCTCCTCCACCTCGGCGATCTCCTTGCGGATCTCGATCATGGCATCGCAGAATCGGTCAAGCTCGCGCTTGGACTCCGACTCGGTGGGCTCGATCATCAGCGTGTCGGGCACCGGGAAGGACATGGTGGGCGCGTGGAAGCCATAGTCGACGAGGCGCTTGGCCACGTCCTCGACGGAGAGCCCTGTGCGTTCCTTCAGCCAGCGCAGGTCGATGATGCACTCATGCGCCACGAAGCCGCCGGGGCCCTTGTAGAGAACCGGGAAATGCGGATCGAGGCGCTTCGCCATGTAATTGGCGTTGAGGATCGCCATGCTCGTCGCCCGCGTCAAACCCTCACCGCCCATCATGGCGATATAGGTCCATGAGATCGGCAGGATCGAGGCCGAGCCCCAGGGGGCCGCCGAGACCGCACCCTGGCTCTGGTCCTTGCCCGCCGCGGGGTTGACACCCGTGACGACGCCATGGCCCGGCAGGAAGGGTGCCAAGTGCGCCTTGACGCCGATGGGACCCACACCCGGCCCACCGCCGCCATGCGGAATGCAGAAGGTCTTGTGCAGGTTCATGTGGCAGACGTCCGCCCCCAGCTCGGCCGGCCTGACGAGGCCGACCTGCGCATTGAGGTTGGCGCCGTCGAGATAGACCTGGCCGCCACTGGCATGGACCGTGTCGCAGATCTCCTTGACCGCCGTCTCGAACACGCCATGCGTCGACGGGTAGGTGATCATGAGGGCCGCGAGATGGTCCTTGTGCTCGGCGGCCTTCTTCTTCAGGTCGGCCACGTCGACGTTGCCATGCTCGTCGCAGGCCACGACGACGACCTTCATGCCCGCCATGACGGCGGAGGCCGGGTTGGTGCCATGTGCCGAGACGGGGATCAGGCAGACATCGCGCTGCGGCTGCCCACGCGACTGGTGATAGCCGCGGATGGCGAGGAGCCCCGCATATTCGCCCTGGCTGCCGGCATTGGGCTGCAGAGACACGGCGTCGAAGCCGGTGATCTCCGCCAGCATCTCCTCCAGCTCCTCGAAGAGCTGCTGGTAGCCCTGCGTCTGCTCCAGCGGCGCGAAGGGATGCAGCATGGAGAAGCTGCGCCAGGTGACGGGAATCATCTCCGTTGTGGCGTTGAGCTTCATGGTGCAGGAGCCGAGCGGGATCATCGCCTGGTCCAGCGCCACATCCTTCACCTGCAGATGGCGGAGGTAGCGCAGCATCTCGGTTTCCGAATGATGCATCGAGAACACCGGGTGGGTGAGGAAGCTCGACGTGCGGCGCAGGGGCTCGGGGATCGTCTCCTTCACGCCTCTGTCGATCTCGTCGATGGAAGCGCGCTCCAGCGCATCGGTCTTGAACACGCTCAGCAGCCGTTCAAGCTCCTGCCGCCGGATCGACTGGTCGAAGGAGACACCGAGATGATCGGCATCGACGAAGCGCAGGTTGATGCGCTTCTCCTTGGCCTTGGCCCACAGCGCATGCGCCCGGCCCGGCGCGGAGATGGTCACCGTGTCGAAGAAGCTCTTTGTCGCCACCTCATAGCCGAAGCCCTTCACCGCGGCGGCGAAGATCTCCGCCATGCGGTGGGTGCGCTCGGCCATTTTGCGGATGCCCTTGGGGCCGTTGTAGACGGCGAACATGGCGGCGATGACGGCGAGGAGCACCTGCGCGGTGCAGATGTTGCTCGTCGCCTTCTCGCGGCGGATGTGCTGCTCGCGCGTCTGCAGCGCCATGCGCAATGCACGGTGCCCCTCGGCATCGACCGAAACACCGATGACTCGGCCCGGCATGGCACGCTTGTACTCATCCTTGGTGGCAAAGAAGGCGGCATGCGGGCCGCCATATCCCATCGGCACGCCGAAGCGCTGGGCGGAACCGACGGCGATGTCGGCGCCGAGTTCGCCCGGCGGCGTCAGAAGTGCCAACGCCAGAAGATCGGTGGCCATGATGGCCAGCGCGCCGGCCCCATGCAACTTCGAGATCACGCCGCGCCAGTCGCGCACTTCTCCGGAAGAACCCGGATAGGAGAGCAGGGCCGCAAAGACCGTCTCGGGCTTCAGGTCCTTCATCGGATCGCCGATGATGACATCATAACCAAACGCCCGCGCACGGGTTTCGATCACGCCGATCGTCTGCGGGTGGGTATCACGGTCGATGAAGAAGGCGTTGGCGGTGGACTTCACCACGCGCTTGGCCATGCTCATGGCCTCCGCCGCGGCGGTGCTCTCGTCGAGCAGCGAGGCATTGGCGATTTCGAGCCCGGTCATGTCGATGATCATCTGCTGGAAGTTCAGCAGCGCCTCGAGGCGGCCCTGGCTCACCTCGGCCTGGTAGGGCGTGTAGGCGGTGTACCAGCCGGGGTTCTCCAGCACGTTGCGCAGGATGACCTTGGGCGTCACCGTGCCGTAATAGCCCATGCCGATCATCGAGACGAAGACGTCGTTGCGCTCCGCCATGGTGCGGAGATAGGAGAGCGCGGTGCGCTCCGGCATGGCCTTCTTCAGTTCGAGGGGCCGCTTGGTGCGGATGTTGTCCGGCACCACGCGGGCGATGAAGTCCTCGAGCGACTTGGCGCCGAGGCTCTTCAGCATCTCGGCGGTGTCAGCCGGATCGGGACCAATGTGGCGGGCAATGAAATTGGCGCCAGGTTCAAGCTCGGCGAATGTGGGGCGGGAGGCCATGATGTTATCCGTTCACCAGCTTATCATAGGCAGCCTTGTCCATCAGCGCGTCGAGTTCACCGGGGTTCGAGAGCTTCACCTTCATGAACCATGCGCCGCTTTCGGCATCGCGATTGACCAGCGCCGGGTCACCCTCCAGCTCCTTGTTGACCTCGACGACCTCACCCGAAACCGGAACATAGACCTCGCTCGCGGCCTTGACGCTTTCAACGACGGCGGCCTGCTCGTGTGCGGCCACTTGCCTGCCGATGGCGGGAAGCTCGACGAAAACCACGTCACCCAGCTGCTCCTGGGCGTGGTTGGTGATGCCGATGGTGGCGATGCCGTTCGCGACGATCACCCACTCATGGTCCTTGCTGTACTTGGCGGTCATTTTACGGAAGCTCCTAGCGTTTGAAGCGGTTGGGGATGAAGGGCAGTGTGACGATCTCGGCGGGCAGCGGATTGCCGCGCACGATGAGATTGATTTTCGTTCCGGGCCTTGAAGATTGCGTCTCGACATAGCCCATGGCCACGGGGCCATTGACCGAGGGGCCGAAGCCGCCCGATGTGACCTTGCCGATCTCGCGGCCTGACTGGTCGGTGATGACGGTGCCGTCACGCGCGGGCGCGCGGCCCTCGGGCCTGATGCCGACGCGCTTCTTCGCGGTGCCTTCGGCGAGTTCCTTCTGCACCCGGGCAGCACCAATGAAGCCGCCTTCGGTGCGGCGGCGCTTCTGGATCGACCAGACAAGGTCGGCCTCGACCGGCGAGATCGCCTCATCCAGCTCATGGCCATAGAGGCAGAGGCCGCCCTCGAGGCGGAGCGAATCGCGCGCACCGAGGCCCACAGGCTTCACCAGCGGGTCCGAGAGCAGAAGGTTCCACAGCTTCGCCGCATCGGCGTTGGAGACGGAAATCTCGAACCCATCCTCGCCGGTATAGCCGGAGCGCGAGACCTGTGCCCTGATGCCGCCGATCCCGACGTCGGCATAATGCATGAAGGGAATGTCCTTCACGGCGGGCGCCAGCTTCGCCAGCGCCTCCTCCGCCTTTGGACCCTGCAGCGCCACGAGCGAAAGATCATCGCGCGTGGTGAGCCTCACGCCAGCAGGCAGGTGCCTGCGCATCCATGCATAGTCATGCTCCTTGCGGCCGGCATTGACGACCACATAGAGCGTGCCGTCCTTCTCGTGGCGGGTGATCATCAGGTCGTCCAGCGTGCCGCCCTGCTCGTTCAGGAACTGCGAATAGCGCTGCTGCCGCGGCTTGAGGCTGAGCACGTCCGCCGGGACGAGGGCCTCCATGGCCCCGGCCACCGCCTCGAAGCCCGGCCCCTCGATCAGGCACTGGCCCATGTGGGAGACATCGAACAGGCCCGCGTTCTCCCGCGTCCAGTTGTGCTCGGCGAGGATGCCGGAGGGGTATTGCACCGGCATGTCATAGCCGGCGAAGGGCACCATTCGGGCGCCCAGTTTCGCGTGTTCGCCGTAAAGGGAGGTTTGCTTGGGAGCGTTGTCGCTCATGTCAATCACGTCTCCGGACAAAGCTGGGCCAGACCCGGTGAGACCGGATCTGCCCCCTCTGTATGAGACCTGAGAGATTTCGCAGCCGTGGTCCGGATGCTTGCTCCTTCGGTGAGCGGGCCATGTCAGTGGGCCAGCTGCTCTCCAGAGTTCGACCTTACGCCCTGCCGGTCCTTTTGCCTGAGAGTTTCCGGGGCGGTTGCTCCTTCGGCGCCGGTTTGACCCGGTCTCTTCCGCACAGGGCGCTGTGCTGAACAGCACCGAGACTAGTCCGATGGCCATTCATGTCAAGCGTGGCTGACGTCAGAGCTGATGTGTGGAAAAGACACCGGGCAGCGACACTTCGAGCAGTTCGAGGTCACCCGAAGGGGCCGCATAGCGGGTGGCGAGGCCGGGCGGAATCACGAAGGCATCGCCCGCCGCGAGCGCGAAGGGCTGCTTGCCCTCGCCTTCGAGGGTCATCGCGCCCTGCATCACGAAGGTGAACAGGATGTCTCCCTCATGCACGCTCCAGCGCGTCCCGGTGCCATCGGGCTTGGCCACCATGACGGAGGCAAGGCCCTTGGTGTTGTCGCTGATGGTCGTGTCACGCGCCACAAAGCCGGGGAGGCGGAAGGGGCGGAATTCGCCCCGGGCCCCGACATTGTGGACGAAGCGCTGGCCCTGCCATTCGCGTTCCGGCCTGAGCTGCGGCGTGGGCAGCGTCAGCTCATGGTCGATCTCGGTGACGTGCTGGGCGGGAACGCCGATCTCGATCACCTCGATGCCATCGCTTGCTTCGAGCACACGGTGGCGGATTTCCGGGGGCTGGATGAAGCAGTCGCCCGCGTGCAGGCGAATGGGGCCGCCCTGGTCCTCGTAGAGCACATCGACCCAGCCCCTGATGCAGAAGATGAGCTGGAAGCCCACCTTGTGGAAATGCACCATGTCGGGCACCGGCCCGCCGTCCGGGATGCGGATGTGGGACGCAATCATCGCACCACCAAGACGTGACGGCACGAGGTCGCGGTAGAGCATGCCCGCCCGGCCGATGACCCAGGGCGCCTGGTCCGCCAGGCGGCGGACCACGAAGGCGTGCTCGGTCCTGGGCAGGACGAGAGGCGGGTTCAACGCGTCGATCTCGACCAGCGTGCCGTTGGGCGCGGTGAGCTGGCGCTGGCCACCGGCGAAGCCGTCCGGGTCCTCGGTGAGAATCCGGATCGTGCCGGGGGGCTCAGGCGACCCCGCCTCGATCCTGAGGCGCAGGCCATGGCCCGTCAGCACGGCGACTTCCGGGTGGTCCGCCGGGTAGATCATGTCCAGCCGCATCTTCAAAGTCTGGGTGAAGAAGGTCAGGTCGTCGCGGAGTTCGCGGGTGGACAGGCGGATTTCGGCGCGGGTCTCGGTCATCTTGTCATGCGGGAGCACTGCGGCCATCACGACTGCGCGATGTCGCGCTCATACAGATAGAGATAGCGCCGGACCGTCTGGCCGATCAGCTCCGTCTTGGAGAAGGCCTCGAGCCGGTCCAGCGCCTTGCGCGAGTCCTCGGGCGGTATGACGCGGTCCATCAGGTTGCAGGTCTTGGCGAGTGTCATGATGCAGACGTCGCGCGGCTCCGGCATCGCCGTGCCGAGAAGCACCGCGCGGAGCGCCTCCTTCAGTCCGGCGAGGCTCGCTCGGTCCTGCAGGGCGAATGACGTCCGCGGTTTGCGGAACAGGGTCTTGTGCTCTGATCGCTCCAGCGCGCCGCGGGCCAGCAGGGCGTTGAGCGCGGCTTCGCGCACAGCGGCACCCAGCGGCACGAGCTTCTCGACGAAGCGCTCGACGTTCGAGGGTGCGCCCGCCGCGGACATGGCGCTCAGCACGGGATCGAGCGCGGCATCGCCGGTCACCGCAGGATCGACCACCCAAACGCGGTCAAGGTCGCTGTCGATACGCCCGGCCAGCGCCAGTTCCATGAGGGCAGCCCCGGCAAAGGCGGCGCGGTTATACGCCTCCGGGAGCTTCAGAAACTCTCCGGTTTCAGTGTCGAGCGTGAGGAGCAGCAACTGCTCCGGAACCGTCATCATCTGTGTTCGCCCCTGACCAGCGGGTTTGATGAGGTTGTATACCCCGATCCGGACCGCGGGCAACAGGCCGGGACACCGGCAATCCGTTGCCGTGGGTTGACAACGTCCGCCCCGCCCCGCATTTCTTTGCCCATGAGCAAGCCGCCGCTGAAAATCCTTCTCGCCGCCCCCCGCGGCTTCTGCGCAGGCGTGGTGCGGGCGATCGACATCGTGGAGCGGGCGCTGGCCCTCTACGGGGCGCCTGTCTATGTGCGCCACGAGATCGTGCACAACAAGTTCGTGGTCGATGACCTGAAGGCCAAGGGCGCGGTCTTCGTCGACGAGCTCGACCAGATCCCCGACGGCGACCGGCCCGTGGTGTTCTCCGCCCATGGCGTGCCGAAGTCGGTGCCCGCCGCAGCCACCGCGCGGCACATGTTCCAGCTTGATGCCACCTGCCCGCTGGTCACCAAGGTGCACATGGAGGCGCAGCGCCACTATTCGGAAGGCTTCGAGATCATCCTGATCGGCCACAAGGGCCACCCGGAAGTGATCGGCACGATGGGTCAGCTTCCACAAGGCGCGGTGGTTCTCATCGAAACGCCAGAGGACGTCGCGCGGCTGCAGGTGAAGGACCCCGCGAAGCTCGCCTATATCACCCAGACCACGCTGTCGGTCGACGACACGAGGGACGTGATCGCGGCACTTCAGGCCAGGTTCCCATCGATCAAGGGCCCCTATAAGGAAGACATCTGCTACGCCACCACCAACCGGCAGGAAGCGGTGAAGGCCATCGCACCCCAGGTGCAACTGCTGCTCGTCGTGGGGGCACCCAACTCGTCGAACTCCCGCCGCCTCGTGGAAGTGGGCGAGCGCAACGGCACGCCGCGCTCCATGCTGGTGCAGCGGGCAGCCGAGCTCGACTGGTCCAGCCTCACGGGGCTTTCCACCGTCGGCATCACGGCGGGGGCCTCCGCGCCCGAGCTGCTGGTGAACGAGATCATCGACGCCTTCCGCGCCCACTATGAGGTGACGGTGGAGCAGGTGACGCTGCGCGAGGAGAACGTGACATTCAAGCTGCCGCGCGAGCTGCGTGAGGCGGCCGCGCCCACATGAGCAGCAACAAGGTGATCGTGCATACGGACGGAGCCTGCTCCGGCAATCCGGGCCCTGGCGGCTGGGGCGTGATCCTCGACTACAACGGCACGCGCAAGGAACTTTCCGGCGGCGAGGCCGACACCACCAACAACCGCATGGAGCTGATGGGTGCCATCTCCGCCCTGGAGGCGCTGAAGCGTCCTTGCGATGTGGAGATGCATGTCGACTCCAGCTACGTGAAGGACGGCATCACCAAGTGGATCCACGGCTGGAAGAAGAACGGCTGGAAGACCGCCGACAGGAAACCGGTGAAGAACGCCGAGCTGTGGCAGCGGCTGGACGATGCGCTGAAGCTGCACAAGGTGTCATGGCACTGGGTGAAGGGCCACGCGGGGCATGACGACAACGAACGTGCCGATGAACTGGCACGCGAGGGGCTCGCGCCGTTCAAGAGACGGTGATTCAAGAGGATCCGTCACCCCGGCGAAAGCCGGGGTGACTGAGATCAAAGAGTTACTTCTTGCGGCACTTCGCCACGTCCTCGGCCATCGGGCAGAGGATTTCGAACATCATGGTCACACCCGCGTGCGCGGTGACGCCTGACGGGTCGAAGGGTGGAGAGACTTCCACCACGTCGCCGCCGACGATGTGCAGCCCCCGCATCTCGCGCAGCATCTGCTGGGCCTGGAAGGTGGTGAAGCCGCCGATTTCCGGCGTGCCGGTGCCGGGCGCATAGGCCGGGTCCAGCATGTCGATGTCGAAGCTCACATAGGTTGGGCCGTCGCCGACGATCCTGCGGGCCTCATCCATGATGGCCTTGTGGCCCTTCTCCATCACCTCCTCGATGCGCACCATGCGCACGCCCATCTTCTCGCCCCATTCAAAATCATCGAGGTCATACATCGAGCCGCGCAGGCCGATCTGGATCGTCCGCTTCGGATCCAGCACGCCTTCCTCGATTGCGCGGCGGAAGGGCGTGCCGTGGGTATACTTGAAGCCGCCGAAATAGCCGTCATAGAGATCGGTGTGGGCATCGAAATGGATCATGCCCACCGGCTGCTTCTCGCCCACCGCGCGCAGCACGGGCAGCGAACAGAGATGGTCGCCACCCGCCGACAGCGGGCGGATGCCCTTGGCGACGAGCTTCTTGAAATAGGTCTCCACCCGCTTGAGGCTGTCCATCACGTCCGCCGGGTTCACCGGGCAGTCGCCCAGGTCGGCGATGTTGGCGAGCTTCGAGGGCACCACATGCGAGATCTGGTGCATGGGTCGCACCATGGACGACATGTCGCGCATCTGGCGGGGCCCATGGCGCGGGCCCGGGCGGTTCGTCGTGCCGCCGTCCCACGGGATGCCGACCATGCCGATGTCGATGCCCTTGGCATCTTCAAGCGCCACATGCGGCATGCGCATGAAGGTGGCGATGGCGCCGAAGCGCGGAGTGACCAGCCCGGACAGGGGCTTGTTGAAATCTTCCATGATGTGACCTCAGTTCTTGATGACAAGTTTGCGCGGCGTCTTGCACAGGCACTCGACGCCAGTCGCGGTGATGAGAATGGTTTCGGAGAGTTCCAGCCCGCCGTCGTCGAGCCACAGGGCGGGCATGAAATGCAGCGTCATGCTGGGCTCGAGAACGGTCTTGTCGCCGCGGCGGATCGACAGCGTGCGCTCGCCCCAGTCCGGCGGGTAGGAGAGGCCGATCGAATAGCCCGCACGCGAGTCCTTGTGGAAGCCGCGCTTCTGCAGCGTGCCGAAGAAGGCTTCCGCCACCTCGCCGCAGGTAGTGCCGGGCCTGCATTTTTCGAGCCCTGCCTCGGTGGCTTCCGAAACGGCACTCTCGGCGTCGAGGAACTTCTGCGGCGGCTTGCCCAGATAGACCGTGCGCGACAGCGGCGCGTGGTAGCGGCGATAGCAGCCACCGAGTTCGAAGAAGGTGCCTTCATTGTTGTTGAAGGGCCTGTCGTCCCAGGTGAGGTGGGGCGCGGTGGCATCGAGGCCTGAGGGCAGCATGGGCACGAAGGCGCAATAGTCGCCCCAGTGGCCGCCCGCCCCCAGCGCCGCCTGCTTCTGGATCTCGGCCACCAGCACGTTCTTCGGCAGCCCGGGCTCGACGAGTTCGATGACCTTGGCGTGCATCGCATCGACGATGGCCGCGGCGCGGCGGATGAAGGTCACCTCGTTGTCGGATTTCACCGTGCGCTGCCAATTGACGAGGCCGGTGGCATCCGCCAGCCTTGCGTCAGGCAAATGCTTGCGCAGCGTCTCGAAGGCGGCAGCGGAGAACCAGTAATTGTCCATCTCGAGGCCGATGCGGGCCTTGCCCCAGCCACGCGAGGCGATGACCTGCGAGAGCTGCTCCATCGGGTGCTTGAGCGGATTCTGCACGTAGGTATCGTCATACCCCACGATATTGTCGTAGTGCACGAAGACGGTGCGCTTCGCACCCTGGGCATCCATGCCGCGACCCCACCAGACGGGCTCGCCCTCCATCCCCAGCAGCACGCCCTGGTGGACGTAGAAGGACCAGCCGTCATAGCCCGTCAGCCAGGCCATGTTGGAGGGGTCGGACACCAGGATGAGGTCGAGGCCCTTCGCCGCCATGGCATGCCGCGCCTTGGCGATGCGGCGGTGGTATTCGTCCAGCGGGAAGTGCAGCTTCACCTGTGTCATGGCTGGCATGATGGAACGGCGGGGCGTTCTTGCGCAAGGGCCAGAGCCCCGCTTAAGTAGGGCCATGAGCAAGGATTTCGACATCATCGTCATCGGCGCCGGCATTGCCGGCGCTTCCGTTGCGGCCCATCTCGCCGCGAACCGCCGCGTCGCCATCTGCGAGATGGAGGACCGGCCGGGCTACCACACCACCGGGCGCTCGGCTGCCATGTATGAGCCGAACTACGGCTCACCCCCGATGCTGGCGTTGACGCGCGCCGCGGGACCTGAGTTCTGGGCAGGCGGCTTCCTTGGCAAGCGCGACACGATGTTTTTTGCACCGCCTGGCCAGGAGGCGCAGTTCCAGCACCTCATGGGCTTTCAGAAGGGCATGCGCGAGATTTCGGTGGCCGAGGCCAGGCGCCGCTTTCCGCACTTGCGTGACGGCTACGCTGCGCATGCGGTGCTTGACGAAGGGACCGCCGACATCGACGTCGATGCCCTGCACCAGCATTACCTGAAGCTGTTCCGCCAGCGCGGCGGCGAGATGCATTGCGACCATGCGGTGACCGCGCTGGAGAAGAACGGCCAGTGGACGGTCCGCACCAGGAGCGAAACGTTCCGTACACCGATCATCGTCGATGCGGCGGGCGCCTGGGGCGACGTGGTGGCGGAGATGGCCGGAAGAAAAGGCATCGGCCTGCAGCCCAAGCGGCGCTCCATGGCGGTGGTGCCGGGGCCGGAGGGCGAGGACTTCATGAAATGGCCGATGGTCGGCGACGTGGGCGAGACGTGGTACTGCAAGCCGCAGTCGGGCAAGCTGCTGATCTCGCCTGCCGAAGCCACCCCCGTCGACCCGCATGATGCCTATGCCGACGACATGACCCTGGCCGAGGGCATCGCACGCTTCAGCGAAGCGGTGAACTACGACGTGACGCGGGTTGAGAGCACATGGGGCGGCCTTCGTTCCTTCGCACCGGATGGCTGCCCCGTGGTGGGCTATGATGGGAAGGATGACGGCTTCTTCTGGCTGATTGGCCAGGGCGGCTATGGCATCCAGTCGTCCCCTGCCCTGTCGCGGCTCGCCGCAGCGCTGGTGCGCGGCGATGCTCCGCCCACGGACATCATGGACGAGGGGCTGGTGCTGGGCGATATTTCGCCGGGAAGGTTTGGATAGTTCATGTCGTCTCCCGCTTCGGCGGGAGACGACGTTAGGCCCTTACCCCGCCAGCAGCGGGAACTCCGGGGCGTCCATCACCGCGCCATGGGCCAGTGTCACGCCGCGGAAGGGTGGCGAGGTGTTGATGCCGTCGCGGCGGGCGAACCTCACATTGTCGCCCATCAGGCGGAGCGAGAAGGCGCGGCGCTGGTCGACCTTGCTCTTGTTGGCAGGAGCACCATGCAGCGTGAGGTAGTTGAAGGCCACCGCATCGCCCGGCTCCACTGCCCAGCCAATGACCTCGAACTTGTCGCGGTTGTTGTCGATGTCCGGCACGGGTTCAAGCCCGTCGTTCTCGTTGAGCGCCGTCTTGTTGAAGCGCTCGGGGCGATAATACTTGCCGGACTTGTGGGAACCCGCGACGAACTCCACCGTGCGCTCACGCGGGACGCTGTCGAGCGGGATCCACAGCGACACGGTGTCGGTGCCGTCGACGCAATAGTACGGCTGGTCCTGGTGCCAGGGAGTGGGAACGTCGGCACCCGGCTCCTTGACGAGGACATGCTCATGGAACAGCCGCACGGTCTTGCTGCCCATCAGTTCGCGGCCGATTTCGGCGGCCTTCGAGTTGAAGATGAAATCCTTGTATTCCGGGATACGGTCCCAGTTGCAGTAGTCGCCGACGAAACGGCCATCGCCGTCCTTGCCCTGGTAGATCTTCACATCCGCCGAAGGCGCGGCCAGGTTGCGGTCCACGCCCTTGCGCAGCGTGTCCACCCAGGGGGTGAAGACCCCGCGCAGCACGCAGGCGCCGTCACGGCGGAAGGCTTCGATGGTTTCGGGCGGGACAAGGCTCGTCATGGGGCATGCTCCTGAAGGTGGCGCCATCCTGCCACCCCGCGGCTGCCCCGTAAACCATTCCCGGTTTTGCCGATTTTGATCGCCGCCAATTTTCATGCTTAAGTGCCCCTACGCCCCCCGGAGGGCGGGATAACGGACTACAGGGAGCATTACATGAGATTCCACAAACTGCTGGGCGCAGCCCTGCTCGCGTCGAGCATGCTGGTGGCAGGTGCCGCCAACGCCAAGACGCTGGTTTACTGCTCGGAAGGTTCGCCCGAGAACTTCACGCCCTCGATCAACACCACCGGCACCACCTTCGATGCCGCCCGCCCCGTCTATAACCGCCTCGTGCAGTTCACGCCCGGCACCACCCAGGTGGAACCCGCGCTGGCCGAAAGCTGGACCGTGTCGCCCGATGGCCTGACCATCACCTTCAAGCTGCGCAAGGGCGTGAAATTCCACTCAGGCGTGAATGGCTTCACACCCACCCGCGACCTCACCGCCGAGGACGTGATCTGGTCCTTCGACCGCCAGTGGAAGCCCGACCACCCATATGCCAAGGTGTCTGCCGGTTCCTATGACTACTTCAACGACATGGGCATGCCGGACCTGCTGGACTCGATCACCAAGGGTGACGACGACCTGACCGTCATCATCAAGCTCAAGAAGCCGAATGCCCCGATCATCGCCAACCTGGCGATGGACTTCGCGGCCATCCACTCGGCTGAATATGCCAAGTACCTGCTCGACAAGGGCACGCCGGAACAGTTCGACCAGATCCCGGTCGGCACCGGTTCGTTCCAGTTCGTCGACTACCAGAAGGACGCGGTGATCCGCTTCAAGGCCTTCGACGGCTGGGCCGGCAAGCCCAAGA
>CANJMQ010000084.1 GCA_947475225.1 Bradyrhizobiaceae bacterium | reverse complement strand
CCCAAATCTCTCAAACCAACCTCACAAGCGCAAACAACCCCAGGTCCCCCTCTCAGGACACCCGGCAGCCACGCCAGCTTGTCAGCTTTCGGCACAAAAGCACGCCGCGCAAATCCAGCGCCGCGTCCCTCAGTGACCCGGCTTATATGGCGATGCACACCAAACTGTCAACAGCGGAAAACATCAAACCGTCAGAAAAACGATAAGTAACTGATTTGTAATGTTCATCCATCTGTCACATAGACCCGTCCCGCGGTTGTGGTCCAGCCCAGACCCGCCCTGAAACCGTCCAGACGGTCAAAAACCGGGCGCCCGGCCCGCAACCGCGCCTGCCGCCGGCCTGTTCAGGGCCTTCATACTGCGCTTCCCGTAGACGCGACGGGCCCCGGCCTGTAAATGTAGGACAATTGGAGGATCCCATGGCAACCACCCCGAAGAAACCGCTCAAATATCGGTCGCAGAACTGGTTCGACAACCCGGCCAACGCCGACATGACCGCGCTCTACCTCGAGCGCTACCTGAACTTCGGCCTCACCCGGTCCGAACTCCAGGGCGGCAAGCCGATCATCGGCATCGCCCAGACGGGCTCCGACATTTCCCCCTGCAACCGCGCCCATGTGGACCTGGTGAAGCGGGTGCGCGACGGCATCTACGAGAATGGCGGCATTCCGCTGGAATTCCCCATCCACCCCATCCAGGAAACCGGCAAGCGCCCCACCGCCTCGCTCGACCGCAACCTCTCCTACCTCTCCCTCGTCGAGGTGCTCTACGGCTATCCGCTGGATGGCGTGGTGCTCACCATCGGCTGCGACAAGACCACGCCTGCCTGCCTGATGGCCGCCGCCACGGTGGACATTCCGGCCATCGCACTGTCCTCCGGCCCCATGCTGAACGGCTGGTACAAGGGCCAGCGCACCGGCTCCGGCACCATCGTGTGGATGGCGCGCGAGAAGCTGGCGACGGGCGAGCTCGACTATGAGGGCTTCGTCGAACTCGTTGCCACCTCGGCACCCTCCACCGGCTTCTGCAACACCATGGGCACGGCCACCACCATGAACTCGCTCACCGAGGCGCTGGGCATGTGCCTTCCCGGCAACGGCGTCATCCCCGCGCCCTACCGCGAGCGCGGGCAGATGGCCTATGCCACCGGCCGCCGCATCGTCGACATGGTGAAGGAGGATCTCACACCGTCGAAGATCATGACGCGCAAGGCCTTCGAGAATGCCATCGCCGTCAACACCGCCATCGGCGGCTCCACCAATGCGCCCAACCACCTCAACGCGATTGCCGCACATCTCGGCATCGAGCTCACCGTGGCGGACTGGGAGAAGCACGGCTATGACCTGCCGCTCCTCGTCAACCTGCAGCCCGCCGGAGAATATCTCGGCGAGGACTATCACCGTGCGGGCGGCGTGCCCGCCGTGGTGGCCGAGCTCATCGGCGCCGGCAAGATCCATGAGGACTGCATCACGGCCAATGGCAAGACCATCGGCCAGAACTGCAAGGGCCAGTTCTCCTGGGACCGCGCGGTGATCCGCGAGTTCGGCAAGCCGATGAAGGAGCATGCGGGCTTCAAGCGCCTCACCGGCAACCTCTTCGACAACGCCATCATGAAGACCTCCGTGATCTCGGAGGAGTTCCGCCAGCGCTACCTCGCGAACCCCAAGGACCCCAACGCCTTCGTGGCCAAGGCCATCGTGTTCGACGGCCCGGAGGACTACCACGCGCACATCGATGATCCGAAGCTCGGCATCGACGAGAATACCATCCTGTTCATCCGCGGCGTCGGCCCGCTCGGCTATCCGGGTGCTGCCGAAGTGGTCAACATGCGCGCGCCGAACTACCTGCTGGAAAAGGGCATCCGCTCGCTTCCCTGCGTGGGCGACGGCCGCCAGTCCGGCACATCCGGTTCGCCCTCGATCCTCAACGCCTCGCCGGAAGCAGCCGCCGGCGGCGGGCTTTCCATCCTGCAGAATGGCGACATGGTGCGCATCGACCTCAACAAGGGCACCTGCGAGCTTCAGATCTCCGATGCAGAAATCGCAAAGCGCCGCGCCGAACTTGAGAAGGCCGGCGGCTACAAGGTGCCCCCAAGCCAGACACCGTGGCAGGAAATCTTCAGGAAGGAAGTGGGCCAGCTCGACGGCGGCATGGTGCTGAAGGGCGCCACCAAGTTCCAGCGCGTCGCCAAGACCATGGGCCTGCCGCGCGACAACCATTGACCCACGCATTCCTCTCCCCCGGCTCCGGGGGAGAGGAATAGACTTCGAGGAGCCCCGGCCATGCTCGAACTGAACTCCGACAAGATCCGCGCCCGCTTCACCACGCTTGGTGCGCGCCTCGTGTCGCTGGACTTCGCCGGCGCCGACATGCTGATGGGCGGCGGCAGTGATGAAGACATCATGGGTGGCGACTGGACGGCAGGCGCCGTCATCGGCCGCATCGCCGGCCGCATCACCAACGCCCGCATCACCATCGATGGCGCCGACTATCCGCTGACCCGGAATTTTGGCGAGCACCAGCTGCACGGCGGCCCGGATAATTTCGCGACACGTCACTGGAAAGCTCAGTCTACGGACAATGCGATCCACTTCTCCCTCCATTCTCCCGACGGCGACCAGGGCTATCCTGGCGCGCTCGATGTCTCCGCCACCTACACGCTGAGCGGCAACACGCTGGCGCTTGACCTCGAGGCGCGCACCACGAAGCCCACCGTCGTCAACCTCACCAACCACGGCTACTGGAACATGTCCGGTGGCGCGCGCAACGCCTTCGCCCACGACATGCAGATTCTCGGTTCGCGCTATCTTCCCTTAAGCGACGAACTGCTGCCCTTGGGCGAGTTGCACGACGTCACCGGCACCCGCTGGGACTTCCGCAAGCTGCGCCCCGTCGGCGAGGTCTATGACAATTGCTGGGCGCTCGATGGCCCGCGCGGCGCGCTGCAGCATGGCCTGACGCTGAAGGACCCCGTCTCCGGCCGCACCATGGAGGTGTGGACCACCGAGGCCGGCATGCAGATGTACACCGCCGAACACTGGAACGAGGCCTTCCCCGGCAAGACCGGCCCCCTCACGCAATACGCCGCCATCGCCATCGAACCCCAGAACTTCCCCGATGCGCCTTTGCACAAGAACTTCCCCAGCGCCGAACTCCGCCCCGGCGAGATCTACCGCAACCGGATTGAGTGGCGGTTCTCGCGCTGATCGTCACTCACATCGCATTCCCTCTTGTAGTGGCGTCATCCCGGCGAAAGCCGGGACCCCGCTCTCCATCCCCACGCGCGGTAAATAAAGCTGGGCCCCGGCTTTCGCCGGGGTGACGTCCCTTATGAATGATGGGAGCAAATGTGGAGTATGCCCATTCCTAGCACCGCGAGCGCGCGCTGTCAAGGACTAAATTCCTCAAACGATTTCACGCCGCGCGCCCATTCATCATCGCCGGGCTTGCACATGTCTTCTCCCGCTCCTTCAGCAGGAGAGGACATCGGGAAACTCACAGGAAATTATACGGGTCCACATCCACCTGCAACGCAAGAGATCCCTTCGGTTTCACGTCCTTCAGCCACAGCTTGAGAAACGCCTGCAGGTTCACGTCGCGCCCTGCCTTCACGAGAAACCGGACGCGGTGCCGCCCGCGCACCATGGCAATCGGCGCCACGGCGGGGCCCAGCACGGTGATACCGTCCGCCAACGGAGCAATCAGCGAGAGGCTTCGTGCAAAGCGCTCCGTCTCCGCCGCATCATTGCCCGAAAGGATGATCGCCGCGAGCCTGCCATAGGGCGGCAGGCCCACAGTCTCGCGGATCGCCTTTTCCTGGTTCAGGTAGGAATCACGGTCGCCCTTCTTCAAAGCCTGCATCAGCGGGTGCTCGGGAAGGTAGGTCTGCACGAGCGCGCGCCCCGGTTTGGCGCCGCGGCCTGCGCGCCCCGCCACCTGCGCCATCAGCGCCCAGGTGCGCTCGCCGCCGCGCGGGTCGGAGGACTCCAAGGCCAAATCGGCGTCCACTACGCCCACCAGGGTCAGATGCGGAAAGTGGTGGCCCTTGGCAACGAGCTGCGTGCCGATGACGAGGTTGAACTGCCCCTCCTCCACATCGCGGATCGCATCGCGCAGCAGCGTGCCGCGCGAGAGGTCACTCGACAGGATGGAGATCCGCGCCTCGGGGAACCGAACCGCCGCCTCCTCGGCCAGCCGCTCGACGCCCGGCCCCACGGGAACCATCTTGCCTTCCGTATGGCAGCTCGGGCACTCCTTGGGCATGGGCTCGAGGTGGCCGCAGTGATGGCACATCAGCTGGCGGCGGAAGCGGTGCTCCACCAGCGAGGCCGCGCAGTTGGGGCATTCCAGCCGGTGGCCGCAGGCGCGGCACAAGGTGAGCGGGGCGTAGCCACGGCGGTTGAGGAACAGCAACGCCTGGTCGCCTTCGGCCAGGGTCTTCGTCACCTCGTCGAACAGCGGCGGCGAAATCCACATGCCCGCCTCGGAGGCCACGCGCTTCATGTCGATCAGCCCGATCTCAGGCAACTCCGGCCGCCCGTGCCGGTCCATCAGCCGCACCACGCCGTAGCGGCTGCGGTCGACGTTCACCAGCGTCTCGAGCGAGGGGGTGGCCGAAGAGAGCACCACCGGGAACTTGCCGATCGCGCCATAGAGCACCGCCATGTCGCGCGCGTGATAGGGCACGCCATCATCCTGCTTGTAGGCGCTCTCATGCTCCTCATCGACGACGATGAGCTTCAATTTTTTCCACGGCAGGAACAGCGCCGAGCGCGCGCCCACCACGATCTTCGCCGTGCCATCGGCCACGCCGCGCCACACCCGCTCGCGCTCGCGCGGGCGCAGATCGGAATGCCATTGCGCGGGTTCGCAGCCGAAGCGCCGCTCGACGCGCTCAAGGAAGGGCTGGGTGAGCGCAATTTCAGGGAGCAGCAGCAGCGCCTGGCCCCCTGAGGCCAGCGCCGCCGCCATCGCCTCGAAATAAACCTCCGTCTTGCCGGAACCGGTCACACCGTCGAGCAGCATCACCTTGTGCTGGCGCTGGGCCACCACCGCGCGCAGCGCTTCCGCTGCTGCCTGCTGGTCCTTCGAGAGCGTATAGCCGCCGCCATTGAGGTCAGGCTCGGGGAAGCGCCGGAGTGCCGGAAGTGCCACGGCCTCGAGTGCCCCGTCCTTGGCCAGCGCCTTGATGACGGACGTGCCGACACCCGCCGCTTCGGCGAGTTCGGCGGCGCGCATGGCGAAGCCCTCGCGGGCGATCTCAATCACGCGGGCGCGCTGCGGGGTCATCCGTTTCGGAACCTGCTCAGTGGCGCGATAGGCAATCTGCTCGCGCGGGCCCTCGAAGGCGCCGGGCGAGCGCAGCACCATGCGCAGCACGTTGCCCGCGGGCTCGAGGTAATAGGCCGCGAGCCAGTCGACGAAGCGCCGGTGCGTTTCAGGGAGCGGCGGCATGTCGAAGACCTCTGCCACGTCGCGCAGCGTCTTGGTCGTCTCAGCCTTGTCCTTCAGCGCCCAGACCACGCCGATCATCTGCCGGGGGCCCAGCGGCACCATCACATAGCTTCCGGCCTCCAGCCCCATGCCATCCGGCACCCGGTAGGAATAGGGGCCGTCGAGCGCCAGCGGCAGCAGCACCTCGGCTATGGCGGAATCGGGGGTCATCCCGTCTGAAATAGACTTGGGGCCGACGCGCTTCCACCCTTATATGGCCGACCCATGAGGGAACCCCACGCCAGAGAGATCGTCTGCCTCGAGCCGTCGGCGCTGGCGCTGCGGCTGAAAGGACAGCGCCACCTGACGCTGCTCGAGAGCGTCATGCGCTCGGAGCACCTCGGGCGCTATTCCTTTCTCGCCTGCAATCCGGCGGCCACCATCGAGGTAAATGCCAGGGGCACCTTCTTCAACGGCGTGCCGCGCGCCAAGAGTGCCCTCACCCTGATTGACCGGCTGGTGAGTGACAACCGCCAGCGCCACCTCACCGGCCTGCCGCCGTTTCAGGGCGGGCTCGCGGGTTATATATCCTATGATTACGGGCGCCGGCTGGAGCCGCATGCGAAGGTTCCGGACTTCGCCCCCCTCTGCCCGGATCTGATCCTCCACCACTATGACTGTGTCGCCGCCTTCGACCACATGCAGGAGCGCGCCTGGATCATTTCGGAAACCCCTTCGCGCGCCGACGAGATGGAGGAGCTGCTGCGCCACCGCCCGAAGGTGACAGGCAGCCACGCCATCGAGGGCTGGCAATCGAACTTCACGCGCGAGGATTACGAGAAGGCCATCGCCCGCACCGTGG
Organism: Bradyrhizobiaceae bacterium; assembly: GCA_947475225.1. GTDB lineage: Bacteria > Pseudomonadota > Alphaproteobacteria > Rhizobiales > Aestuariivirgaceae > Aestuariivirga. The sequence goes on along the minus strand of CANJMQ010000084.1, from coordinate 9,593 downwards.
AGCTGATCCTGGCGGGGGACATCTTCCAGGCCAACATCACGCAGATGTTCTCAGCCCCCATTCCGCCGGGCTTCGACCCGCTCGGCTTCTACCGCGTGCTGCGCCAGAAGAACCCTGCCACCTTCGCGGCCTACATGGATTACGGCTCGATCCAGATCGCCTCGTCGTCGCCGGAGCGACTGCTGCGTTACGACGGCACCACGGTCGAGGCCCGCCCCATCAAGGGCACCAGGCGGCGCGACAGTGACCCGGTGCGCGATGCGAACCTCATCGCCGACTTGACCGCCAGCCGCAAGGACCGGGCGGAGAACGTGATGATCGTCGACCTGCTGCGCAATGATCTCTCGCGCGTCTCGAAGCCCGGCACGGTGAAGGTGCCGGTGCTGTGCGGGCTCGAGACCTATGCCAATGTCCACCACCTCGTCTCGGTCATCACGTCCGAGCTGAAGGACGGGCATGGCGTGGGCGACCTCATTGGCGCCACCTTCCCCGGCGGCTCGATCACCGGTGCGCCGAAGATCCGCGCCATGGAAATCATCGCCGAGATCGAGGGCTCCCCACGCGGCGTCTATTGCGGTTCGATTGGCTACATCGGCTTCAATGGCCGCACGGACATGAACATCGCCATCCGCACTGCGCAGTTTTCGGATGGCGTGGCGCGCGTGCAGGGTGGCGGCGGCATCACCGCGCGCTCCAACCCGGCAGCCGAATACGACGAGAGCCTCACCAAGACCAAACGGATCATGGAGGCTTTCAAACCATGATCCTGATCGTCGATAACTATGACTCCTTCGTCCACAACGTGGCGCGCTATTTCGAGGAACTGGGCCAGCAGACGCGCGTGGTGCGCAACGATGAAGTCACCACGCAGGATTTGAGCAGCGCAAAGGCCATCGTGATCTCACCCGGCCCCTGCACGCCCACCGAGGCGGGCCAGTCGATGGCGATCATGCGCCACTGGTCGGGCTTGCTCCCCATCCTCGGCATCTGCCTCGGCCATCAGGTGATGGGCGAGGTGTTCGGCGGGCTCGTCACGCGGGCGAAGCGGCCGATGCATGGTGACAGCTCCGAGATCAACCACGACGGAAAGGGCATCTTCGAGGGCCTGCCGCAGCGCTTCAGCGCCGGGCGCTATCACTCGCTGATCGTCGAGCTTGAGGGCCGTGACACACCACTCCTCGTCACCGCGAAAAGCGACGAAGGCGAGATCATGGGCCTTCGCCATGCCAGCCACCCGACTTATGGGGTACAGTTCCATCCCGAATCGATCCTCACCGAGGGTGGCTACGACATGCTGCGCAATTTCCTGAAGGCGGTGGAATGAGCCGCACCTGGTTCAACGGCGCCCTCATCGACGGGCCGCTGGAGGTGGCGCGCGGCGAGCGCGGGCTGCTGCTGGGCGATGGGCTGTTCGAAACCATGCTGGTCCTCAACCGCACGCCCTTGTGGGGCAACATGCACCTCGCCAGGCTCGAGGCGGCGGCGCATGAGCTGGGCCTCGGCTTCCATCGCGACGGTCTGGATGATGCGATCACAGAGATCCTCGATGGCATTCCGAAGCTGCACCACGTGCTGCGCGTGACGCTGACCCGCGGCAGTGCGGCGCGCGGCCTCGCGGCGGTGGGCGGTTCTTCCAGCCTGCTCCTGATGCTCGACGCCTTCGACCCCGCCATGATGCTGAAGCCGGTGGCACTCTCCTCCACCGCCATTCGCCGCAACCCGGCCAGCGTCTCATGCCGCCTCAAGACGCTGTCCTACATCGACAACATCGCAGCCGCCCGCGAGGCGGCAAGCCATGGGGTGGAAGACGCGCTGATGCTGAACACGGCGGGCAACGTCGCCTGCACCACCATCGCCAACCTCTTCCTGCTGAAGGGCAAGAGCCTCATCACCCCCGCCCGTGACCAGGGCATCCTGACCGGCGTCACGCGCCAGACGCTGCTCCACTCCGCCGCCCACGTGGGGCTGAGGCCCGAGGAGCGCGTGGTGAAGCCGGAGGAGCTCAAGGAGGCGGACGCCGTTTTCCTCACCAACAGCCTGCGTTTCATCCGCCCCGTCACGGCGCTGGACCGGGAGCCGCTCGGCCAGGCCGACCTCGCGCCCCTCGTCCAGGCCCTGTGCGAGGCGGCGCGCCTGCAATGCGGCCACGACCCGCGCATGGTTGATTTGGCCAAGGCCGGGCGGTAAGGCTCCGTCCAGACATAGGGGACTCCGACCATGAAATTCTTTGCCGATACCGCCGAAGTGAAGGACATCCAGGAGCTGAACGACTTGGGCCTCCTCGATGGTGTCACCACCAACCCCTCGCTCATCGCCAAGTCCGGACGCAAGTTCAAGGATGTGATCGCCGAGATCTGCGCGATCGTCGAGGGCCCGGTGTCGGCCGAGGTCGTGTCACTCGACTACGAGGGCATGATGCGCGAGGCCGCCGACCTCCGGAAGATCGCCCGCAACGTGACCATCAAGGTGCCGCTCACGCTCGACGGCCTCAAGGCCTGCAAGTCGCTGACGTCTGACGGCTGCATGGTCAACGTCACCTTGTGCTTCTCGGCCATCCAGGCACTGCTCGCCGCCAAGGCGGGGGCGACCTTCATCTCGCCCTTCATCGGCCGCCTCGACGACATTCATGTGGATGGCACGGAGCTCATCGCCGAGATCCGCCAGATCTATGACAATTACGCCTATGACACCGAGATCCTCGCAGCCTCGGTGCGCACCGCGCTGCACGTGAAGCAGGTGGCCCTCATCGGTGCCGACGTCGCCACCTGCCCGCCCGCCGTCATCAAGGGCCTCGTCAGGCACCCCTTGACCGACAAGGGCATCGAGCAGTTCCTGGCGGATTGGAAGAAGACCGGCCAGACGCTGTAAGGCAAGAGGTGGCGACATCCCACTCTTCTGCCCGTCACCCCGGCGAAAGCCGGGGCCCCGCTTTGCCGGCCCAAGGGAAGCTGGGTCCCGGCTTTCGCCGGGATGACGGACATGTGGTGGCGTAATGGGTACCATTCTCGCTGAATACGACCGCCGCCGCGACGCTGGCCTGATCAGGCCCGATGCCGCGCAGCGCGCTGTCGCGGCGAGGCTCGACGAGCTGACCGCCCAGGCCCCGGCCTCCGGCCTCTTCGCCCGCTTCCGCAAACCCCCGCCCCCGCCCAAGGGCCTTTACATCCACGGCGAGGTCGGCCGCGGCAAGACAATGCTGATGGACCTGTTCTATGAGACGGTGGAAACAGCGCCGAAGCGCCGGGTCCACTTCCACGCCTTCATGCAGGACGTGCACCGGCGCCTCCACGATGCCCGCCAGTCGCACACCCAGGATGCCATCGCCCCCGTCGCCAGGGCACTGGCCAAGGAAGCACGCCTCCTCTGCCTCGACGAGATGCAGATCACCGATATTGCAGACGCGATGATCGTCGGCCGCCTGTTCGAGGGCCTGCTGGCTGCCGGCACGGTGATCGTCACCACCTCGAACTTGGGCCCCGACCAGCTTTACAAGAACGGCCTCAACCGCCAGCTCTTCGAGCCCTTCATCGCACTGATCAAGCAGCGCCTCGACGTGATCTCGCTCGACAGCCCGACCGACTATCGCCTCGGCCGCGTCAAGGCGCACGAGACCTTCCTCACGCCGATCTCAGGCCAGACCGACGCCCGCCTGCAGGACCTGTGGCAGCGCCTCACCGACACCGAGAAGGGCCAGCCCCTCGACATCGACGTGCTGGGCCGCAAGCTGCACGTGCCGCAGGCCGCGCATGGCTGCGCCCGTTTTTCCTTCGCCGAGCTCTGCGAGCAGCCGCTGGGCCCGCCGGACTACCTCGCACTTGCCCAGAACTTCCAGATCCTGTTCCTCGAACACATCCCCCAGCTGAACCCGGACCGCCGAAACGAGGCCAGGCGCTTCGTGCTGCTCATCGACACGCTCTATGACGGCAAGGTCAGGCTGGTGGCGACCTCCGCACAAGCCCCGGAGGCTATCTATCCGGCCGGCGACCACGCCTTCGAATTCGGCAGAACGGTATCCCGCCTCAAGGAGATGCAGTCGGCCTCCTGGTGGGGCAAAAAAATCGTCGAAACTTGACGTTTTAGTCAAGTTTCTGGTCCAAAAGGGCTAGGCCACCGTCTTGAAGGTGATAGATAACGGGTCTACATAAACGTCGCTTTTGCAGTGCAAAACGACCTGACGGCACGGCCTTCAAGAAGGAAATCCAGACATGGCTCGAAAGAAAATCGCTCTGATCGGCGGCGGCATGATCGGCGGCACCCTCGCGCATCTCGCAGCCCTCAAGGAACTGGGCGACATCGTCATTTTCGACATCGCCGAGGGCCTGCCCCAGGGCAAGGCGCTGGACATCTCCCAGTCGGGCCCGGTCGAGGGCTTCAATGCGAAACTGACGGGCGCCAACTCCTACGAGGCCATCGCCGACGCCGACGTCTGCATCGTCACGGCCGGCGTGGCGCGCAAGCCCGGCATGAGCCGTGACGATCTCCTCGGCATCAACCTCAAGGTCATGGCCTCGGTGGGTGCGGGCATCAGGCAGCATGCCCCCAATTCCTTCGTCATCTGCATCACCAACCCCCTGGACGTGATGGTCTGGGCACTGCAGAAATATTGCGGCCTTCCGCCCCACAAGGTGGTGGGCATGGCGGGTGTGCTCGACTCCGCGCGCTTCCGCCACTTCCTCGCCGATGAATTCAATGTGTCCGTGCAAGACGTGACGGCCTTCGTGCTGGGCGGCCACGGCGACACCATGGTGCCCTTGATCCGCTACTCTGCGGTCTCCGGCATTCCGGTGCCGGACCTCATCAAGATGGGCTGGTCCACCCAGGAAAGGATCGACAAGATCGTGCAGCGCACGCGTGACGGTGGAGCCGAGATCGTCGGCCTGCTGAAGACCGGCTCTGCTTACTATGCCCCCGCCAGCTCGGCGATCGAGATGGCCGAGAGCTACTTGAAGGACAAGCGGCGCCTGCTGCCCGTCGCCGCCCACCTCACCGGCCAGTATGGCGTGAAGGACACCTATGTGGGCGTGCCCGCGGTGATCGGCGCCAATGGCGTGGAGCGCATCGCCGAGATCGCGCTCAGCGAGGACGACAAGGCGGGCTTCAAGAAGTCGGTCGATGCCGTGCATGGCCTGATGGAAGCGGCGAAGGTGATCGCACCGGACCTGGCCTAACCGCCTCGTCTGATTGACGCGCACGTAAAGCAAGGACGCGCAGATGAATATTCATGAATACCAGGCCAAGGAAGTGCTTCGCGGCTTCGGCGTCGCGACCGGCAAGGGCCTTCCGGCCTTCACCATCGACGAGGCCGTGAAGGCCGCAGAAACGCTGGGCGGTCCCGTGTGGGTCGTGAAGGCACAGATCCACGCCGGCGGCCGCGGCAAGGGTGGCGGCGTCAAGGTCGTGAAGTCGGTGGCTGACGTCAAGGCGGAAGCCACCCGCATGCTCGGCATGACTCTCGTCACGCCCCAGACCGGCCCTGCGGGCAAGAAGGTGCAGCGCCTCTATATCGAGGACGGCACCGCGATTGCCCGCGAACTCTATCTCTCGATGCTGGTTGACCGCGAAACATCGCGCGTCGCCTTCATCGCCTCCACCGAAGGCGGCATGGACATCGAGCAGGTGGCCCATGACACGCCGGAGAAGATCATCTCCGTGCAGGTCGATCCTGCCGCAGGTTATGCCCCATATGTCGGCCGCCGCATCGCCGCGACCCTCAAGCTCGAGGGCGACCAGGTGAAGCAGTGCGTGAAGATGATGGGGCAGCTCTACAAGGCCTTCACCGACACGGACATGAGCCTGCTCGAAATCAACCCGCTCGTCGTCACCAGGGACGGCAACCTGATCTGCCTCGATGCCAAGGTCGATTTCGACTCCAATGCGCTCGACCGCCACCCCGAGATCAAGGCACTGCGCGACCTTTCGGAAGAAGACCCGAAGGAGATCGAGGCCTCCAAGTTTGATCTCTCCTACGTGGCGCTCGATGGCTCCATCGGCTGCATGGTGAATGGCGCTGGCCTCGCCATGGCGACGATGGACATCATCAAGCTCTATGGCGCCGAACCCGCCAACTTCCTCGACGTGGGCGGCGGCGCAACGAAGGAAAAGGTCGCGGCGGCCTTCAAGATCATCACCGCCGACCCAAGGGTGAAGGGCATCCTCGTCAACATCTTCGGCGGCATCATGAAATGCGACGTGATCGCCGAGGGCGTCATTGCTGCGGTGAAGGATGTAGGCCTCAAGGTTCCGCTGGTCGTTCGCCTCGAAGGCACCAACGTCGAGCTCGGCAAGAAGATCATCCGTGAGTCCGGCCTCAACGTCATCCCCGCCGACGATCTCGACGATGCTGCGTCCAAGATCGTCAAAGCTGTGAAGGAAGCGGCCTGATGTCCATTCTCGTCACCAAGTCGACCAAGGTCATCTGTCAGGGCATCACCGGCAACAACGGCACCTTCCACACCGAGCAGGCCATTGCCTATGGCACGCAGATGGTCGGCGGCGTCACACCGGGCAAGGGCGGCACCACGCATGTGGGCCTCCCCGTCTTCGATACCGTGTGGGATGCCAAGCAGGCCACCGGCGCTGACGCCTCCGTCATCTACGTGCCGCCGCCCTTCGCGGCGGATGCGATCCTCGAGGCCATCGACGCCGGGATCCCGCTCATCGTCTGCATCACCGAAGGCATTCCGGTGATGGACATGGTGAAGGTGAAACGCGCGCTGTCGGGCTCGAAGTCCCGCCTCATCGGGCCCAACTGCCCGGGCGTCCTGACGCCGAACGAGTGCAAGATCGGCATCATGCCGGGCAACATCTTCAGGAAGGGCTCCGTGGGCATCGTCTCGCGCTCCGGCACGCTCACCTATGAAGCGGTGTTCCAGACCACGCAGGAAGGCCTCGGCCAGACCACGGCCGTGGGCATCGGCGGCGACCCGGTCAAGGGCACCGAGTTTATCGACATGCTGGAAATGTTCCTCGCCGACGACGCGACGGAATCGATCATCATGATCGGCGAAATCGGCGGCTCGGCCGAGGAAGACGCAGCCGAGTTCATCGCCAAGTCCAAGCGCAAGAAGCCGATGGCGGGCTTCATCGCCGGCCGCACCGCGCCTGCCGGCCGCCGCATGGGCCATGCCGGCGCCATCATCTCCGGTGGCAAGGGCGGGGCCGAGTCCAAGATCGAAGCCATGAAGGCCGCCGGCATCGCCGTGGCGGATTCGCCCGCTTTGCTGGGCAAGACACTGGTCAAGAAGTTGAAGGGCTGATTGATGCGAACGGACACGGTGGCTTTCGCCTCCACGTCCTCTCCCGCAAGGCGCGAGAGGAAGGAGCCCCATGCGCGGCATGGGGAAGGTGCGGGACCGCTGGCTCCGAACGTGGTTCCCCTCACCTATCCCACCGCTTGCGCGGCGGGCCCCTTTCCTCTCCCGCTTCGCGGACGAGGACGCTTCACGAGGATAATGGGATGAACAAGACCGATCTCACCACTGCCTTCGAGCAAACCTCCTTCCTCTATGGCGGCAACGCCCAGTATATCGAGCAGCTCTACGCCAAGTACCTCGAGAACCCCGCCGCCGTGGACCAGCACTGGCGGCAATTCTTTGCCGGTCTCGAATACAACGCGGCTCTTGCCAAGCAGCAGGTCGACGGCCCGTCATGGGCTCGCAAGGACTGGCCCAGGGCTGAATCGGGCGAGCTCGTCTCGGCACTCGACGGCAACTGGCCGGTCATGCCCGACGCGAAGCCCGCCAAGGGTTCCTCCGCCGAAGCCAAGTCCGCCGCCCTGTCGGCCGACGACGTGCGCAAGGCGACGATGGATTCGGTCCGTGCACTGATGATGATCCGCGCCTACCGCATGCGCGGCCACCTCGCCGCCGACCTTGACCCTCTCCGCCTCAAGGAACCCGCAATCCACCCGGAGCTCGACCCCGCCACCTACGGCTTCACCGCCGCCGACATGGATCGCCCCATCTTCCTCGATAAGGTGCTTGGTCTCGAACACGCCACCATCCGCCAGATCACCGACATCCTGAAGCGCACCTATTGCGGCACGCTGGGTGTGGAATTCATGCACATCTCCGATCCCGAGCAGAAGGCCTGGATCCAGGAGCGCATCGAGGGCGCGGACAAGTCCATCAGCTTCACGGCGATCGGCAAGAAGGCCATCCTCAACAAGCTCATCGAGGGCGAGGGCTTCGAGCAGTTCCTGAACGTCAAATACACCGGCACCAAGCGCTTCGGCCTTGATGGCGGCGAAGCGATGATTCCCGCGCTCGAGCAGATCATCAAGCGCGGCGGCCAGCTTGGCCTCAAGGAAATCGTGCTCGGCATGGCACACCGTGGTCGCCTCAACGTGCTGGCCAACGTGCTGTCCAAGCCCTTCTCGGCGATCTTCCATGAGTTCAAGGGCGGCTCCTCGACGCCTGACGAGGTCGAAGGCTCGGGCGACGTGAAGTATCACCTCGGCTCCTCCTCGGACCGTGTCTTCGACGAGAACACCGTGCATCTCTCGCTCACCGCCAACCCCTCGCACTTGGAGATCGTCGATCCCGTGGTGCTCGGCAAGGCGCGCGCCAAGCAGGACCAGCGCGGCGACAAGGAGCGCACCTCGGTGCTGCCGCTCTTGATCCACGGCGATGCCGCCTTCGCCGGCCAGGGCGTGGTGGCCGAATGCTTCGGCCTGTCAAGCCTCCGCGGCCACCGCTGCGGCGGCTCCATCCACTTCATCGTCAACAACCAGATCGGCTTCACCACAAGCCCGATCTGGTCGCGCTCCTCGCCCTACCCGTCGGACGTCGCCAAGATGATCGAAGCGCCGATCTTCCACTGTAACGGCGATGACCCGGAAGCCGTCGTCTATGCCGCCAAGATCGCCACCGAGTTCCGGCAGAAGTTCCGCAAGCCTGTCGTCGTCGACATGTTCTGCTATCGCCGCTTCGGCCACAACGAGACGGACGAGCCGGCCTTCACCCAGCCGCTGATGTACAAGCGCATCGCCGGTCAGCCCACCGTGGTGACGCTCTATGGCAAGCGCCTGGTCGAGGAAGGCGTCATCTCGGAGGCCGAGTTCGACGCCATGAAGGCGGCCTACCGCAAGACGCTGGACGACCATTTCACGGTGGCCGAGAACTACAAGGCCAACAAGGCCGACTGGCTGGACGGCCGCTGGGCCGGCCTCAAGGCGGCACGCGACCATGAAGAGCCGAGGAAGGGCGACACCGGCGTTCCGCTGGCTGTGCTCAAGGACATCGGCCTCAAGCTCACACGCGTGCCCAAGACCTTCAAGGTCCACCGCACCATGCAGCGCGTGCTCGATGCCCGCCGCAAGATGATCGCGGACGGAACTGGACTGGACTGGGCCATGGCCGAGCACCTGGCCTTCGGCTCGCTGCTGCTCGACGGCTTCCCCATCCGCCTCTCGGGCCAGGACGTGCAGCGCGGCACCTTCTCGCAGCGCCACGCCGTGCTCGTCGACCAGGACAACGAGAAGCGCTACACGCCGCTCAATCACCTGGTGAAGGACCAGAAGATCAAGATCGACGCCATCAACTCCATGCTCTCGGAAGAAGCCGTGCTCGGCTTCGAATATGGCTACTCGCTGG
>CANJMQ010000083.1 GCA_947475225.1 Bradyrhizobiaceae bacterium | reverse complement strand
GAAAACACTTCAGACAATCCCGCAATCGCCTGCTGCTTCCACACGCTCACCTGGTTGGGATGAACCTTGTGCTTGGATGCGATCTCCTGGATCGTCTTGTCGCCGCGCAAGGCTTCAATCGCAACCCGCACTTTGAAATCTCCCGTAAAACGCCGTCTTGTCGTCATCTCGCAGTCCTCCTTTGATCGGCGGACTACACCTTAACACCCTGTCCGAATTCCTAGGACCACCTCACTATTACTAGTCGATCTCGTGAAGTCCTGTTGCAGCTTACGAAGGACCCAGAGAAAAGCCATAAACATACCAAGGAGGGTCTCGTCAGATCTTATTTGTCACATGGTTCAGTTGGTTAGAGCGTCGGCCTGTCACACCGACGGTCGCAAGTTTGAGCGCCGTGACTCGCGCCAGTTATTGGCACCGCAATCGGTTTTCACATCGAACGATGCACACGAGGTTGCAATTGCGCGCTGTTCAGACGTGGTCCGGGCCATAGCGCAAACAGCTGCCCGGGTGCCTCGCGGCTGAGATGTAGGCAATGATGTCGTCCGCCACCTGTTCGGCGCTCAGTTCCGCATAGATCACGATATTGCCGTTCAAGATCGCCTCCGTCCTGGCGCTGTTGTTATCGCTCAGCCTGCGGATCAGTTCCGAGGATTCATACCGCCACAAGTAGCTGTCACGTTCCTGCAGACGGCGGGCAATCGTGCCATCCTGCGCCCACAGAGAAAATCGCAATCCAAACACCGGAAAGAACCTGTCATGGTTTGACGACTGGCCACACAGAAAGGCCTCACGTCCCCGGTAGCGATCAAGAAGTTCCCGCACCTTGCCCGGATCCCAGATGAAATCGTGGGAACGGATCCAGTTCTCGTCCACAAGTTCCGGTGTCTCGTCAGCCGGAACCGGCTCATCCTTGCTCCGGTCGAGCCATACCCCCAGCCCCGGACACATGTCCGCATCAATCGCCGGATAGCCGCGGGCCGTCAGTATCTCGCAAACCCTGGTCTTGCCCGTGCCCTCGCGGCCGTTGATCAAGTGGATCGTCATGTTCTTGTCCCCAGGAATGAACCAAGCCTAACGGCTGCCGGTCGAATGAAGATCTTTGGCGTGCCCGGACAGCCCGGAATCATGCCCCGTCTGCCCGCCTTGCGCGATCAGCATACCTAGTCTCTCCGCAAAACGCGTGTAGTAGATTCTTGCGAAGTGGTCTGGCGACGCGCCCCAGATATGCTGATCGTCGGCGAAGATGGGAATATCGTCAACCGAGATCCGCTCGCAGTCGATCTCGTCGGTAAAGCAGTCTTCGAGCAGTTTCAGGCGCAGGTTCGCGCGGAAATTCGACAGCTGCTCCAGCGGGGGATAGGAGTTCAATTCGCCCCTGTCATCGATGAAATATTCCGCCCACCGCGCCTGATTGAGAACAATCCGGCAGTTCGGCAAGGTCCGGACCATGAACTCCCGGAACCTTATCGTCGATTGGCGAAACAGCGCCATGTACTCATCCTCGTCGTCCATGACATTGAGGTATCTCCCGTTCTGCACCTCCCGAGGCAGGCTGCAGCGCTGCAGAATGTAGCTGTTGGTTATCCAGCTGCCGCCGACCGAAATGACGCCCAGGCTCCTCCGGCTATCGGTGAGAAGCTCCACGATGAGAATGTCGGGCTGAACATCGGCCAGCCGTGGCAGAAAGCTCTTGTCGAGATCTACCTTGAGAGCGGTCGCCTCCTCGGGTTTGAGGATGGAACCCGGTTCAATGTCGAGGCCCAGGGGCCGCGAGGTGATGCTGATGAGCGAAGATGGCTGGTATCTCGGAACGAGTCGCACGTCCAGCCGGCGGCGGGCATCCTGGAAGTGAACCCAGTCCTCCGATACACAGGAACCCAGTATTGCCAGCTTCGTTGTCATTCTTCCTGATCGCGTACAGCCAGAACCTATATATCCGTGCGTCTCTTCCGGCAAACGTTCGGCGTCATGAATTCGCCGATCGCTGCTGTGCTGATTGCCGTCACGCGGACATGAGCGCACGCAGCTTCTCGCCGAATGCGACATCGTAATACCTGACAAAGTGATCCGGAGCAGGGCCCCAGATGTGCTGAAGATCCGCAAAGATCGGCACTTCGTCGATCTTGATGCTTTCGCAGGTCACTTCTTCGGCGAATAGTTTCTCCAGTGTATCAAGCCGGAGATTGGAGACGAAATAGCTGTTCTGATCCCATGGGCGATAGGATTGAAGTGTGCCGTCTTCGTCGATGAAGTATTCGGCCCAGCGCACCTTGTTCAGGACGATCCGGCAGTGCGGGATGCGCTCGCGAAAGAAGGCGTTCAGTGTCCGTGAGGACTGGCTGAACAATTCGAAATAGGCATCTGGCTCGACAACGGGGGTCAGCGTCGTTGCTCCGGCCGTCTGCGGTGCCATGGCGGAACGCTTCAGGATGTAGTTTGGCGTTATCCAGCTGCCGCCGAACGACATGGCCCCGTTGCGGCTGTCTCTCAGGAGCTCGACGATGAGGATGTCGGGCTGCGCACTGGCCACGACATCGAGAAAGCTCTTGTCGAAATCCATCTTCAAGGCAAGTGCGTCCTGCGGATTGAGGGCTTGCCCAGCATCGGCCGCCATGTCGAGAGGTCTTGCGGCCATGCTGGCGATGGTCGACGGCTGATAGCGCGGCACCAGTTCCGCATCGAGCCTATGGTTCACGCGCTGGTGATGAAACCAGCCCTCGGAAACACAGGATCCAAGGATCGCGATTTTCTTGGTCATAGTTCGTTGGTGGGCCTCAGTTGCCGCTGTGGGATTCCGGTTCTTGCCTTCCGGATGATGTTGCTCAAGTCGCCCAACGAAGTGATCTGTCCGACAAGCTTGCCTGGAACTCGAATGGAAAACAGTTCCTCGGCCTGAAGCACGAGGTTCACATGTCGGAAACTGTCCCATCCCTCGACACTTTGCGGCGTCGAAGCGACAGAAAGTGACGCCTGCTCGGCGCCGAATACAAGCGCTGCCAGTTCGATCAGGCTGCTGTCGATGTCGTCCCCGTCGTTACCGGATAATTGACTGGACGCGCGCACATTCATTGCAAGCAATTCGCGCACCGCCTGCAGGTTGGGTTTTCCGGCGTCGCCACGTGGAATGGCATCGACGACAATGATGCGCTTTGGAACCTTCAGGACTTCGAGTTCAGAGCGGCAATGTGCCGTCAGATCGCTCTCGAAAATAGTTGCGTTTAATCTGGGAACAACCGCGGACACGGCAACTTCCTCGAACTCATTGTCAGGAAGTCCAACCGTCGCGGCTTCCGCGACAGCAGGGTGGTGGAGTAGGCATTCGTCGATTTCCTCGGCGCAAATAAGTGTTCCACCCGAGTTGATGGCCGATTTGATGCGGCCAAGGAAATCATAAGAGCCATTCGCGTTTGCTCTGACCAGATCTCCTGTTCGCATCCAGGATTCATCAACGAATGTTGCGGAGGTTCTTTCCGGATTTCGCCAGTATCCTCGAAAGATATGTGGACCGCGGACTTGAAGTTCACCGACGTTGGAGGCAAGTACAACTTTTCCGTCATTTAAGGGCGGCGCGATGCGCGCCTCGCAATCGATGGCCTTTCCCAGCGTTCCTATTGGACCCATTTCTGGATGACGACCGGAATACAACACGCTCGTTACCGTCTCGGTCAGGCCATAGAGATTCCAGATCTGCGTGTGGAATCGCTCCTCGAAGCGGAGCCAGAGTTCAGTCCGGAGCAGGGATCCGCCGCTCAATATTCCTTGAAATCCCTCGAATGAGAAGTAGTCGGTGCGGGAGGCGGAGCGGTCGATGAGACTGAGTACGGTCGGGTTGGTCATCATGTGAGTCGCACCGGTCAGTCGCGCCATGTCGATCCAGGTCTCGAACTCCGCGAGTTGCATCGGGCCCGGCCGGATCACGGCACCCCCCGTCGCCAGGGCGAGGAGTGGGCCGAAAATCAGTCCATCGGTGTGTGACACCGGAGTGGGGTTGAAGACCCGAGTCTGGGCGCCAAAGTTGAAAATCCGGATCAGAGTGTCTAGATGGCTGCAGAGGTTGTGCCGTGTGATTTCCACTCCACTTGGAGCCGCGGTGGTTCCTGATGTGAACAGAAGGTAGGCGAGGTCGTTGCGCGCAACATGAGTTAATTCGACCTCGGTGACTACGCGGGTGGAAATGAAAGTCTCCTCGCTCACAACCAGGGCGGGTTCGATGCTTCGGCATATGGCCTCTAGTCGAGGCCGCCCGATATCGAAGGGGAGCATGATGGGAACGAGGCCCCTAAACAGGGATGCTGCGAACGTGGCGATTGCCTTTGGCTCGTCCCTCAGGACGATAGCGATCCGCTCGCCGGCCGGAATTCGTCTGTCATCGAGGTCTGCAAGCGCGCTTGCAACGAGGCCGCGAAGCCGGTCGTAGGTGACGCTCTCCGATCGACCAATGAGAAAGGGCCGTTCACCGCCCCTCGTGACATTTTTCCAAAAATCCACTATCTCGACCAACAGCCCAACCCCGTTGCATTGGGGCGTTGGTGCAGCCCCTGATTGTATTTTGTCTTAGCCAAGCAGTGGACGATAACACCATGACAAAGGTGCTCCTGGCAAGTGACCGGTGGGTTCGTCTTTAATCGCGGAACTCCGGACGTGGGACGCCATAAGTGACCCTTTCCCGGCACCGTGCAGGTGGCCAGGACTATTCTTGCCGCAGAGCGGTTTAATCAACACAGCTGATCAGCGGCAGATAATGCTACTGATGAGGTCCCTTTCAGCATCGCTTGAGGCATCGGTAACTCAACTCGTGTTCGATGTTGTCACACATGAAGTGTCGGATTAAATGATGGATGCGCTAGCCATGCAAATTGGTAGAGAATACGCCTCACATGACTTTTGAACTTGAAGAGTGCTCGGTCTGCTACCCGTTGATCGAGGCGCCGTCGAAGTGGTTCCTGCAGGCGGCGGGGGGAGAGAGGGATTGACGCGTCACTTTCAATACCGGGATTCACAGCTCTTTGACTATAAACTTGGCAGCCTAGATGACCTGCCCGGCGTAGATTTGCGGGGACCTGTTCCGGACATCGCCCATCCCTACTTCGTCTGCGTCGGTGGCACCCAGGTGTTTGGGCGTTTCTGTAACCAACCGTTTCCAGAACTGCTATCAGAGGCGCTCGAACTGCCAGTCCTGAATCTCGGCCTCTCCGGGCATGGGCCTCAGGCTTTCCTTGAAGATCGTCTCCTCTCGTTGATCAATCGTGCCCAATTTGCGGTGGTCCAGTTGGCGTCCGGAAGGATCGGAAGCAACTCCGAATTCAGAAACTCGCAGTCCGGACGCGGGGAGGGTGAGCGGTTGCGCGATGGCAAGCTGATGTCCTTCGAGGACTTTCTCGCCGAGGAGTTGTCGACCACCTCGCACGAACACGTTAGGCGACTGGTTGAGGAGACACGCGACAGTTGGGTTGGTCACTACCGTGATTTGTTGACGGCCATCACAACTCCGACGGTGGTGCACTGGTTTTCCACAGTGACACCATACAGAAGGGATGACTATTCCGATATTTGGCGACTCCTTGGCCGATTTCCACAGCTGGTCGATGGAAAGATGCTCAGTGCTATCCGTCCCTTTTGCAATGCCTATGTAGAAACAGTGTGCAGACAAGGGCTGCCCCAACCATTATGGGCTGCAGGCTGCGCAATCGGTGGAACCGAACTTCGAAATGGAAGGCTCTTCAATACATATTATCCGTCACCAGAAATGCATGTGGCCGCCGCACGGGATTTAAGAGCCATTTGCAAGGTCATCATCGACAAACAGAAGGCCGCCGCCTCGGAACGCGAAAGGACTGTGGTCATCGCTCAGACGAAACTCGATACACAGGTAGTGTCGCTGATCTGCCAAGGCGACGTGGAGTGCCTCACCTATAGTCAGATCCTTTCCGACCGGGGTCTTCTGCCCATGCTCGCCGTCCGCAAGCCGCGTTTCTTGCATGTGAGGCGACGGAACCGGGAGGGTTTTCTATCCCAGCAGCAAGGCGTCGATGGTAGTCCGGTGAAGGCGGACGCCGTGGCGGCGGAATTCACGGCCAACGTCCAGTCTGTCATCGACGCCGAGGAGCATGTTGCCACGAGTTGCCGCGGATGCGAACCTCTAGAGGTCTTCTTGGAAGATCTGGTGGCCAAGCCGGAGTCCATCGCTGCCAGCATAGCGGATTTCACCCAAAGGCCAGTAGCCAGCGACGCCAGTATCCAGCAAGCCCTGTCATTTATCCCGCAATCAACGGCGCAGGATAATCTCGACTTGCTTCGCCCTGTATTCATGCGCATCTCCCAACAATTCATGGGCAATCACCAGTGATTGGCCGACTTGAGAGCACACCACTGCCAGATACTTCTGTCACGCTTGAACAGGCCATCGCGGCCGCGCAGGAACGACTCGCCGAGGGTGACCGGAGTGGAGCGCTCGAGGTGGCGCGACGCACCGTCGAGCGTTTCCCGGATGCGGCGATCAGCTATCGCGTGTTGAGCCTCGTTCTCACCAATGAAGATCTCTATCGCTATGACACCAGAGTTTGCAGGAAGCTCGTCGCCGAGGGAGCGATTGCCGAAGCCCTGGCTCTATCGCAGAAGGCAGCGCTGCTCGTCGGAGCCAACGACGAAGATTTCCTGCAGGCCGGCTATTGCCTCACCGCATTGGGGAGGTACGGAGAAGCAGCAATTCAAATCCGGCGGGCAACTGACATCTGGTGCCTTTACCAGAAGCCAGGCCTCTTCACCGGCATAAGCGAGAGCTGGACACCCCTTTCGCCCAGGTTCCTGATCGTCGGAGCGAAGAAAGGTGGCACGTCTTCGCTTCACTACTATCTTTCGAGGCACCCAAGGGTATTGCTTCCGATCATGAAGGAGATTCACTTCTTTGGTTCCCCCGAGCGTGGCGAGGACTGGTACCTGGCTCATTTTCCGCGCCGCCCACCCTGGGAAGTTCGTTTCATAGCTGGCGAGTCCCGCGTCGATAATTTTGCCGAAGAGGGGATCCCGGAAAGCGTGAAGGCCCGTTTGCCGGCAGCCCGCCTCATCGCTGTTCTTCGTGATCCGGTTGAGAGAGCGATTTCGCACTACTATCATGACCGCAAGGTAGGCGGGGAAAGCCGTCCTCTCGACGTCGCCTTCGAGGAGGAACTGGAAAGCCTAGGCAACTCGTACGAGGAAATGGACGGCAGACTTCAGAAGTATCTCCAGAGCCAGAGACGGTACCTCTATTTTGGGCTCTATGCGCATCATGTAGCGAGGTGGTTGAGCGTCTTCCCGCCGGAGCAGTTTCTCATGGTGATCAGCGAGGAACTTTTGGCAAATCCCGAACGGGAGTTAAAGAAAGTCCTCAAACACATCGGAATCAAGAACCTTTCGCTGGGGGAATACATAAACACCCTTCCCGGGACCTACGACAATCAATCGAGGGGCAAAGTGAAAGCAAGGCTTGCGGAGTTCTATGCCAAACAAAATGAGAAATTGTTCTTCATGATTGGGCGAAGGCTGAACTGGCAGGGTGTGGGTTGACGCGGACCGCGGTTCTCGGGCGCTAGCTGCGGATCTGGCGACTCTCGTTCTGATGCCATTTCCACGCAGTTGAAATGATGTAGTCAATGCCGCTGTGTCTGGCCTTCCAGTCTAGGATGGCGTTGGCCTTGGCAGTCGCAGCGACCAATATCGCCGGGTCCCCAGCGCGGCGGGGCGCGAAGTGGTGGGGAACTGGCTTTCCGGTCACGCGTGCCGTTGCTTCGATGATTTCGCGAACGCTGATGCCGCGGCCTGTTCCGAGATTTAATGCGCCCGAGGCCCCGCCATTCATGAGATGCAGGGCTGCCGCCATGTGCGCAGTGGCGAGGTCGGACACATGGATATAGTCGCGGATGCAGGTGCCGTCCGGCGTCTGGTAGTCGGCGCCGAAAATGTCGAGCCTGTCGATCTCACCATTGGCCGCCATCAGAGCGCGCGGAATCAGGTGAGGCTCAGGATCGTGGCGCTCGCCGGTCTCGCCTTCGGGATCGCAGCCGCAGGCGTTGAAGTAGCGGAGTGCCATGTAATGAAAGCCGTGTGCGGACGAGAAGTCACTGCACATCTGCTCCATCATCAGCTTCGACTGTCCATAGGGATTTAGAGGCTCCTGCGGCGTCTCCTCAGTAATGGGCATGTTCTTCGGCTGCCCGTAGGTCGCACAGGTAGATGACACAACAAGGTTCTGGGTACCTGCCATCATCATCGCGCGTAGCAGCGACAGCGATCCTGCGACGTTGTTATCGTAATATATGCCCGGTTGCGCGACCGATTCCCCGACATATGCAAAAGCCGCGAAATGAATCACTGCGTCGGGCTTGAACCAGCGCAGCGCCTCGCACATTAGCGTGGTGTCGCGTATATCGCCCTCGATCAGCGGTCCCCAGCGGACGAGGTCCCGGTGGCCGCGTGAGAGATTGTCATAGGTCACGGCTTCGTGACCAGCCCGAGAGAGCAGCTTGGCCGTGTGGCTGCCGATGTAGCCAGCGCCACCAGTAATCAGAAATCGGCTCACCTTGTGGGTTCCTAGGGATGTGTGTTCAGGAGAACTGCATGCGGTTTATCGACAGGGCAGACGATGCGCTCGACGGTAGTATCACCTCGACGATCATGTAGATCAAGCCATGAATGCCGTTCAGCGGAACCTCGAGTGTCCGCACTGTGGAGCCCGAGGCGGAGGCCGACGCCTTGCCCAGTTCTGCACCCGTGGCCTGGTCGATGAGCGTGACTACGAGGCGGCTCGTCACGTCGTCAAGTGATCTGAAAGAGACTGAACAGCTGTCCTGGCCATGAACGTCCACGTCGAAGAAAGTGGCCGCGCCGACCCCCAGCGAGGCATCCGTCAGCGCGACGCCTATGCCGTCCTCTAGGCGCTCGAGGGTCATGTTGGCGGTCGAAGCACGCAACTTCTGCAACACGGGGGCAGCGGCTGCGAGATCGATCTCGCCAGCGAGGATCGCTAACATGTCGATTATAGGGCGTTCACGAATAGCGCGAACCGCCACTTCTAGCAGGTCCTCGATGCTGACATCGAGGTTAGACGCTGTGGATATCTGCACGGCCTCGTCGGGTCGGCCAAGGGCTGCAGCGAAGCGCGCGAGATCGGCTGTAACGGTGCCAGTCTGCGGGGTCGTTCGCAGCGGGTGGCTTTCGGGCAAGATCTTGCCAGCGAAGAACAGTTCAGGTGCGGCTGCGTGGCGGAAACCGAAAGAACTGACGGTGAGCCATGCCGCCGATCCGTGGAACAGATGCGGCTTGATGCTCAGCGCCTCGGCATGCAGCAATGAAGACCGGTACCAGTGCCTTGCCTGTCGCGAGATCATGGAGGGAGCGGCGCGCACGGTGCCCACTTCGGGGATGAGACGTACCTGCATGCCAGCGACCAGCAGCCTGTGGAACAGGACCTGGCCCACGTCCTGTGCGGGCGTGATCATGCCGGTCGTGTGATCTAGGAAATCGGCTGCGCCGAGGTGTTCCCCCAGCGCGGAACCGGCAACGGCCCAGGCCGATGAGGTGATGGGCATGCCGAGGCCACCAGCGGCCGGCAAGTCTCCGGCAGGAAGCTCTTCGATTAGAGGCAGTTCGTCCGCATCGCGCCGGATCGCGGCAGCGCAGCTTGCGCCGGAGGCTTCGCCCAGCGCGATGATCTCGCGGGCGTGGGTGACGAAGGCAATTAGCAATTCATCGCAGATATCAGTGACAAAGAGGCTCGGATCAGCTTTGCGTGTGGCCTGCAGGAAACGTGGCAGGCTCTCCGGTGTGACGAAGTTGAATTCGCAGCCATGCTGCTGTCCAATAACCTGGAAGGCGCTCTTCAGTATCGAGCGCAGGGGGTCACCGCGGGCCGACAGAAGGGCTATCATGCCCAGCTTACCGAACATTTCCATCTGCTTCTGGAGCTGGTCAAACATTGCTCCTAGCTCAGCCGTCGGGTCGTCAAGGAACAGGAAGATGGAGTCACTAGAATTTGTCCGGCGCGGACTGTGTGTCGGCGCCGCTGGGTTTGCGAAGAGCTGGGCGCGGGCAGCCGGGTTGGCGAGTAGCTGGCCCCAGGCCTTCCAAGTGGCGAGGTTCTCCGCTGCGTCGAACCGCGGCCAGGCGGTGGTTGCACCCCTCTCGAGCACCTCGCTCAGGCGTTCGCAGAGCGCCAGAGCATTGGGCTGACTCATGACTGACGGCCAGCAATCGCTGTGCACCAACTCGTCGGCGCCGCTGCCGGAAGTCGCAACGAATGGAATCTGCTTCTGCATGCATTCATAGACGACACAGGGGCTGTTGTCGGCGAGTGAAGGCATCACTGCGACGCGCCCTGACTTTGAGAGATAAGCGAGGGCCTGTTCCTGGCTGTAGTCGAGCAGCAGGTTGACTTTACAGGCCCATTTCTCGGCACGGTTCAGGATGAAGACGGGGCTCGGATAGCCCGACACGTCGCTCGCCCGGCCCATGAAGGTCACCGTGCGGCCGCGCAGTGCATCGCCCATGCGGTCGAGCGCCTCGCAGAACAGCCACAGGCCCTTGCGGGTCTCGAGGCGGCCGAAGAATACGAGTTCTTCCACCGGCAAGCGCTCGCGTATTGGCCGCTTGACCCCCATCGGGAAGGCGTAGGGCTGGCGATAGGTGTGGATGGGGAGGGTCCAGCCGTATGACTGGTATTCGCGCAGCAGGTATTGACTGGGGCCGATGACCACGTCGGCCCACTCGACGCTACGGCGCTCCACGCCGATCATCTCAAGATCGGCAGCCTTGCTGAGCCGTTGGTCGTTGGTATTGAAAACCCACTCGATCGATCCATGTGTGATCACGCAGTGAACACGATCCTTGAATGGCGCCAGCCCCGCACGCTTGGCCGCCAGCGTATAGTAGCCGCTGCCGTGATGCTCGTTAAAATACACCACGTCATAGTCATGCTCCGCGAGGTGCTGCTTGACGAGCCATGACTTCCGCAGCCAGTCCCGATAGCTGCCTTGATGCTGGAGATAGGTCAGCGTGATTTTGCGTGCAGCGAGCCTCTCGACCCAGTGGCCCCAGTGGCGCTCGGCGCATTCAGGCTCGCCCGACTGGACAAGCGTGTAGAGGATCGAGACTTGGTGTCCGTTGCCTGCGAGATTGTCGATGAGGGCACTCGTCGCGGTGCCTATCCCGCCATTCTTGACGGGGCCAAGGATCTCGGAGGTAACCACGCAGACCTTCAGCGATTGCTTTCCAGACGCCTTGGCGATCCCCGGCAGCGACTTGAAGCCCGCGGTCTTCGACTTGGCTTGCGCGGCGGCGCGCACTTCAGCGCGGCCTGAACGCCGGCCCGTGCCACTTGGCATGTGCTCCCTCCGTGGAATCGTTACGTCTCACCATGCGGGTCATCAGCATTGCATCACAGCGGCCTGAGAGGCCCGGGGGAAGAATGAATTCGGCCTGCTTCCTTTCGCCGGGCGCCAGCACCCAGGCCTGACCTACCGGCTCGCCGGAGGAGGCCTGCAGCTCAATCTCAAAACGGATCTGGCCCTTTGCTACCGCTAGCACTTCCAGTTCCGCAAAGAACATTGTCCCCGGCTGAAGCTCGAGGCCGCTGAGCATTATCGTTGCGACACCTAGATTGGCAGGGTTTGGATGGAGTTCTATCTCTTGGCTCTGGGCGTCGACCCTCAGGTTCCAGGGCTTTTCCATGCACAGTCTCGAGAACCGCCCGGCGGCGACGAGGGCCGCGACGTCGATGCTGCGAGCCTCGATCAGGGCTAGCGCAGCAGGCGTCAGCTCATCCTGTTCCGGAAGGCGCCGGCCGGTCGCGAAGGACTTACCCATGAGCAGCAGTGAGAGATCCGGGCGCCCCGCCGCGTAGGCGACCTTCGCATAGCTGGCGAAGGCCTTGGACGGTGGCCACAATGTTTCCGATTTTGGGATCGGTTCGCACATGCGCGATGACAGATCGGACAGCAGCTCCGTCGCGTTGTGCCGACCGGATTCGCCGGCCAATATCTCCACCGACAGGCGCGAGAGAATCGCGGCTTCAGAGCCCGCCGTCATGCTCTTGCTCTTTTGCAGGTGGCTCATCGCGATACGCGGAAGTTCATAGGTCTCGCGCGACGAAGAGATCGCAGCTGCCGGCAGAAAGCAATCGGGCAGCAGCTCGAAGGAGCGCCCTTCCGCTATGAGATCTAAAAGGACCTCGTGGATATAGAGTTGCACGTCTTTGAGCCTGCAGAGCTGTGGGTCAAGGGGCGAGATGCGGGAAAGCACCTCCAGGTTCCCCGCGCGGAGCATGATCACCCCTGCATTGCTATCCTGGGCGAGCGCCAAGACGGCAAGCGCATTGCCCGTCTTGAAACTCTCCGGCTGCCAATAGAAAGGCCCGGAGCACACAAAGGGCATCTC
The DNA here is from genome assembly GCA_947475225.1 of Bradyrhizobiaceae bacterium. Classification (GTDB taxonomy): domain Bacteria; phylum Pseudomonadota; class Alphaproteobacteria; order Rhizobiales; family Aestuariivirgaceae; genus Aestuariivirga. The sequence goes on along the minus strand of CANJMQ010000083.1, from coordinate 3,718 downwards.
GACGGCCGTGTGCTCGATAGCATGGCCGCGCATCAAGGTCACCGCCTCGATGCTGGTGTTGCTGATGGCGAGTTCTGCGCGTGCCAGAACGGCGATGGGAATCGGCTGGTCCAGCCGGCAGAGAGCGAGCATGCCCGCACCCTTTGATAGACTCGCCATTTCGTCCCCGAAGCGGGAGAGGGGCTTGAGGACCAGGTTCTCGGGCAGGGTGAGGCCCAGATTTTGGAAGCTCTTTTCCACTGGTGTGATGTCTTCCGCGAATAGCAGGATGCGACTGCCACGATGCCGCTGCGCCGAACTTACGGCCATATCGGCAATCATATCCGGAGGGCTGCCTTCAGGCGCCAGTAGCGCCAAGGTCCAGGCCACGGCGGCGCCTGCGGGCGTTTGAGTGGCTGATCTTGAAGCCTCCGCGCGTGCTCTCTGCGTTTCGTCGACCAGCTTGGTGACCCACTGGATGGTGCGCTTCGCATTCTCCTGGGGCTTAAAGGACGGTTGCGCTGTCTTGACACCTTTGGTCAGTGCGGTGCGGAGCTTTGCCGTGAGACCCTCGACCGATGGCTCGAAGAGGCAATTTGGATGATCGAAGGGGCTCACCAGTTCCTGGCCGCCGCTGCCCGCCGAGGCGATGAAAGGAATTCCCTCAACCAGGCATTCGAGAATGACGCTCGGGCTGTTGTCCTCGCGCGATGGCATGACCGCCAGCCGGTTGCCGCTTTTGAGATAGGCCAGCGCCTGGTCCCGGTCATAGTTGAACAGAAGTGTCGGCGTAAACGGCCAGGCCGCCGACCGCCGTACCAGGCCGAAACCCGTTGACTCGCCATCCTCGATCGTGAACTTGCCGAGGAAGGTCACCTTCTTGCCGCCGAGGTCATATTTCAGCCGGTCGAGCGCGGCGCAGAACTGCCACAGTCCTTTGCGCCGTTCCAGCCGTCCGAAGAAGACGATTTCGTCAACGGCAGCTAGACGGTTTGGCGGAACGGCCCGCTCGGCGCTGAATGGCAGGATGTTGGGTCTGATGACTGTGTTGGCCGGCAGAGACCAGCCATAAGACTGGTACTTGCGTAGGATGTAGGCGCTGGGCGACACGACATAGTCGGCGAGCTCGATGCTGCGCCGCTCGATTTCTAGGAGACGGATGTCGGCAAGTTTGGTGACCGGCGTCTGGTTCAGTTCGCAGATCCACTGCGTGGCGCTGTGGGTCACCACCACCAACTGGGTGCTGGCGAGAGCAGGGCTGCCAGTGCGCTTGGCGAGTGCGGTGAAATAGGCATTGCCATGCGTGTCGTCGAAGAGTGCCAAGTCATAGGTGCGCGACTGCAGCGTCTCCATGACCCGGAATGATTTTTCCAGCCAATCGTTCCAGAGGCCCTTGTGGTCGATGCACATCAGGGTGATGCCGAGTGCGCGGAAGGCCGCCACCTGTTTCCCGAAGCTACCGCGGAAGCAAAAGGGCATGCCTGCCTCGACGCGGGTGTAGAGCACGTCGACCGTATAGCCCGCTGCCTGCAGTGCAAGTGCGAGGCCGTAGTTGGCAGTGCCAATTCCCCCGTTGTAATCGGGGCCGGCGAGCTCACCCGTAACTATACATATACGACCCGCGGAGCCCCCCTCGACAGGCGCCTGGTGGGCGATCAGTTCAACAGCATCTGCAGCGTTTATGGCGGTACCCCGTCGAACGAATTGGACGCTGTCAGTGGTTGCAAGAGCGCTACAGCCAGCACCAGTCAAAAAAGCGCCGCCCAAAACTATGCCCGGGCGGCACTCAAAGCCAGTGGTTAAATCGATTGCAGTTAACGGATCAATTTTATGATGTGTAAGGAGGGCCCGGATCTGGCCCCGGCCCCGGCCCCGGTGTAATATCCGGGCGGGTTTTGATACCGCCACCGTCGTGCGAGAGGCCATACTGGTCGTAGTAGCAGCCATAGTACCGATGCCGCGTGAGCGGAGTGTTCTTCTGCTGATCCCAGCAGTTTTCCTTTGGAGCAGCGCTAACAGTGCTGCTATTCGCCGCTAAGATCAGCGTCGCCCCTGTAACTGCGCTCAGCAGGGCCGATACCTGAAGTGCCTTGCGTTTCTTGATCATATTACCACCTCTCCCCTTCAGACCACCGCGCCTGTCCCAATACGTTCGCGAGACGATCTAGAATTTCACATTCAATTAAAGGGTGTAAGACCCCTAATTATTCGAATTTTCTGCGTCTACCAGTGATACCACAGTTACGTTAGTAAGACTGATATAGTTAGATTGATTATTCAATTGTACATTTTATGAAAGTTCGCAATACAAATTTTATAGTTTTTGCAATTTTTCCCGTGCTCACCAAAAATTACAATCAAAAATAGAATAAACGCCTTATTTTATTACATTTATCACGTATGTGCATATTTGTTTATTTTTACAACCTAAGAATGAAAAATATTTTCATCTTCCGTTAAGGCGTACCGCTGAAACCTTTATGGCCCTCCAAGATGATTGGTCTTTCGCTTCCCGCGCTGACCGCTTTTGAAAAGGTTGCAATGTTTGGACATCGGTCTTGTTGGAATACGGGGCGGCCTCAGATCTCTCCTGGCTCCGACAGATTGAATAGTTTACTGGCAGCTCACCTAGATGTTCCATCCCGGATGATCACATCTCCCCTCGGCGATCCGCCCTGCTCATGGCAAGATCAGCTTTAAGGGACATTCTGGGCAAGGTGCTGGCATGCTGATCCATCTTCACAAGCAGGCGACGACGACGCCCAAGGTGCGTGCGGCGATCCAACAGAGCGATGAGGTCGGGACGGTGCTGGCTGAGCGCTTCGGGGTAACACCGCAAGGGCTTCCCGCTGCTCCGCAGTCGCTTGCAGTGGAGATTTTCCAGACATCATCCAACTCCCGAATCAAACTCCGAGAATGAATCATCTTTCCAATCCGTTGGCTATCCTTCAAAACTCTGCTTAGCGCAGCAGCATTGGTGCGCTCGGTGTTCCGTGACAATGAGCGGCTGCGGATCGGGAAGGTCGAAGACCTGCCGGATCGTCGTGCCGATCGACACATCGTGCGCCAAGGCGGCGCCGCATCCGGAACAGCTTCCGGGACGGTGATCAACCACATTCTGGGGGTGGGCTACCTGTTTGAGCGTCTCACCCTTGTGGCCCTTCTGGCCGCCGGGGTTCTTCCCCGAGGCTTCCCGGAGGCTTCGCACCCGTGACGGCTTCTTCAATCCATCGCTCAACGGTGGCTTGGAACTGTTGGTGCTGTTCAGTCCCAGGCGGTGTTCCAGTTCGGCCACCTTGCCCCTCAGGGCCACGTTCTCGGCCGCTATGGCCTCCATCTGGAGCCGCTGGGACTGCATCTGCGCCGACTGCGCGTTAAGGCGGGCCGTTAGCTAATCGATGCGCGCCGTCAGGACATCTATGTGTGCCGCCTGGGAGGCGATGATGGTAAGGAGCTCATCATCTCTCGACCGATCCTCCTATTTCGCGCGACTCACCCAAATCTTGAATCGCCAAACCCCGGGGATGTCCAGACAAATTGCTCAAGCCGTTATCCCGGCCACCTCAGCCTGTACCTGGGCAGTTACGATTATATTGTAGAAATTTCGATCAACCCGCATTCGCCAGATGACACACTTATTTCTGGCAGACTTTCAGCGATTAAGGTATATATATCAGTAGTTTAATCTGAACCACATGAGGCCATCATGGAGAACCCAGCGGGTGAATCGAGTGATGGT
>CANJMQ010000082.1 GCA_947475225.1 Bradyrhizobiaceae bacterium | reverse complement strand
CGGCGGCAGCAGGATGAGCGCCACCGCGAGCCACAACCCGGCATGGAGGCCGAAACGCTTCATGCGTGCCTCCGAAGCTGAGATGCCGCAGTGCGCGGGCGCGCGATGGCCTTGCCATCCTCCGGCGAAAACAGATGCATCGGCATCAGGTCGGCGTGCAGCGTCACCGTATCGCCGGCTTGCGCGCTGTAGTGGCGCGACAGGCGGGCGGCGACGGGCCTTTCCGAAGCAGCGACGCGACCGATCACGATGTTCTCCGGTCCCAGTGCCTCGACAGCCTCGACCCGCAGCGCAACGGGTGCGGACGCGTCACCGGTGGGGCTCGCGTGGAAGTCCTCGCTGCGCAGGCCGAAGGTGACGGGCTTTCCCGACCACGCCGCATAGGCATCGTGATAGGCAGCGGGGATGGGCAGACTGAGCCCGTCGGTGACAAAGCTGAGGCCATCGCCATCCGCGACGAGGCGACCCGGCACGAGGTTCATCGGCGGGCTTGCCAGGAAGCCCGCGACGAAGGTGTCCGCCGGATTGGCATAGACTTCGAGCGGCGGGCCCTGCTGGATGAGGTGGCCATCCTTCATGATGAAGATGCGGTCGCCCATGGTCATGGCCTCGACCTGGTCATGGGTCACGTGCACGGTGGTACGGCCGAGCTTGCGGTGAAGGCGGACGAGCTCAAGCCGCATTTCGGCGCGCAATTGCGCATCAAGGTTGGACAGCGGCTCATCGAGCAGGAATGCCTGCGGATCACGCACGATGGCGCGGCCCAGCGCCACGCGCTGGCGCTGGCCGCCGGACAGCGCCGAGGGCTTGCGCTGCATCAGCGACGTGAGGCCCAGAAGCTCGGCTGCTTCCTTCACCTTGGTGTCGATCTCGTCTGCCGGCGCGCCGCGCATGCGCAGGCCGAAGGCCATATTCTGCCAGACATTCATGTGCGGATAGAGCGCGTAGGACTGGAACACGACCGCGATGTTGCGGTCACGCGGTGCCACATGGTTGACGACCTCGCCATTGATCAGGACGTCACCCGCCGTAATGCTTTCAAGCCCGGCGATGGAGCGCAGAAGGGTTGACTTGCCGCAGCCGGACGGGCCGAGGAAGATGACGAATTCACCGTCCTCGATCTTCAGGTCAATGTCCTTCACCCCGGCCGTGGACCCGGGATAGATCTTGCTGACCTGCCGAAGCTCAATGGAGGCCATGAGACCTCATGTCATGTAAACCCCGCCGGTGACATTGATGCCCTGCCCCGTCATGAACCGCGCGCTGTTGGAGCACAGGAAGACGACGACATCGGCCACGTCTTCCGGCGTTTCGAGGCGGCCGAGAGGCGTTGCGGCAACATAGTCATCAACCACGCGCTCCGGTGTCACGCCGCGCAGCGTCGCCTCCCATTCGATCTCGCGGGTCTGCATGGAGGTCTTGACAAAGCCCGGGCATACGGCGTTGACGCGGATGCCCTTGGGGGCGAGTTCGCGGGCCAAACCTTGAGTCCAGCCCAGAACGGCGAACTTGCTGGCCGAGTAATGCGCCAGCAGCGGAGCGCCGACCTTGGCGGCGAGCGAGGCAGTGTTGACGATGGTGCCATGGCCTTGCGCCACGAAGCGGCGCGCCGCGATCTGGTTCGTGAGGAACACGCCACGCGTATTGACGTCAAAATTGAAGTCCCACTCCTCATCCGTGAGGTCGAGCGCGTGCTGCATGGTGGAGACGCCGGCATTGGCGCAGAGGATGTCGATGCCGCCGAAGACCTTCTCGACCTGGGCGATGGTTGCTTCGACGACTTCGCGTTTCCGCACGTCGATGGCAAAGGCGCTGCCGCCGATCTCGGCCGCCACCTTCTCTGCCTCGGTCAGGTTGAGGTCGCAGACGGCGACCCGGATGTTCTGGCGGGCGAGTGCGCGGGCGATGGCCCGGCCGATGCCCGTGGCCGCTCCCGTAACGACGGCGCGACGGCCGGACAATTCGGGGAAGGACGGGCTCAAGGACACGGGGTGGCACTCCGGATACGGGCGGGTTCACTCACTATAGGTCTACAAAACCGAACATGGCAATCCGATTTTTGTTTGAGTTTGTTCGAATTGGGCCATAGATTGGACTCTAACGCCGCAACGCTGCACACGGACTCACATGGCATCGCAGGACGCAGAACAGGAGCACCAACCCGGGCAAAAGCCCGTGGGTGCCCGCGCCCGCATGCTGCCGCAGCTCCGCCACGCACACATCCTGTCTGCCCTCGCGGCCCAAGGGGCGGTACAGGTCAGCGTCATCGCGCAGGAACTGGGCGTCTCCGACATGACGGTGCGGCGCGACCTCATCGACCTCGAGGCGGCGGGCAAGCTCACCCGTACCTTCGGCGGCGCGCTCGACAGCGGCGCGGGGCGGCAGACGCCGGTTGACCGCGACGAGCCGCATTTCGAAGCCCGCATGCAGCGCCAGCGCGAGGCCAAGGAGGCGATCGCGGCAACCGCCGCCGCGCTCGCCAGAGGTTATCGCACCATTGCGCTCGACGTCGGCACCACGACACACCTTCTGGCGCGGCGGCTTGCCGGGCAGCCGGAGGCCAAGCTCTTCACCAACAGCCTGCGCATCGCAGAGGAACTTTCATCCGAGGTGCCGGAAGTCTATGTGCCCGGCGGGCGCGTGCGCGCCGGAGAACTGTCGATCGGCGGCAGTGCGGCCGTCGCGCAGTTCCAGAGCCTGTGGTTCGACATTGCCTTCATCGGCGTCTCCGGCATCACGCCCGCCGGGATCTTCGATTATTCCTTCGACGATGCGGAACTGAAGCGCGTCTATCTCCGCCGCTCAGGCTTGAGCGTCGTGCTGTGCGATGCATCGAAGTTCGCACGCATGTCACTCGTCCACATCGCAGCACTTCGCGAGTTCAACGTGCTCGTCACCGATGCCGCACCACCGCCGCTTCTTGCCGCAGCCCTTGCGGACGCGGGCGTGCGCACCGAGATCGCCTCCCCCTCCACACACTCATGACCCGATTGCAGGAGCAGACAGATGGTTTTTGATTTTTTCGGTACGAAGAAGAAGGTGATCATCGCCATGGCGCATATCGGCGCCATGCCGGGTTCGCCGCTCTATGACGAGAAGGGCGGCATGCAGAAGCTGATCGACGGCGTTGCCACCGACATCGAGAAGCTGCAGGCCGGTGGCGTCGACGCCATCATGTTCGGCAATGAGAATGACCGGCCCTATCTCCTGAAGGCCACGCCGGAATCGACCGCCGCCATGACCGCGGTGGTCGCCGCGCTGAAGCCGATGATCAAGGTGCCTTTTGGTGTCAACTATTTGTGGGATCCGACCGCGAGTGTGGCCATCGCGGCGGCGACGGGGGCGCAGTTCGTGCGCGAGATCTTCACCGGCGTCTTCGCCTCCGACATGGGCGTGTGGGCACCCGATGCCGCCACCCCCGCGCGGCTGCGCCGCAACCTTGGCCGGCCTGACATGAAGCTCCTCTACAACATCAATGCCGAGTTCGCGCATTCCCTCGACGAGCGTCCGATCGAGCTGCGCGCCCGCAGCGCGGTGTTCTCCTCGCTTGCCGACGCCATCCTCGTGTCGGGCCCGGTGACAGGCGAGCCCGCCGACAGCTCGCAGCTGAAGCGCGTGTGCGAGACGGTGAAGGACGTTCCCGTCTTCGCCAACACCGGCGTCAATCTCGACAATGTGAAGGATACGCTCGCGCTCGCCAGCGGTGTCATCATCGGCACGCATTTCAAGGTGGACGGCATCACCTGGAACGCGGTCGATGGCGCGCGCGTGAAGCGCTTCATGGACAAGGTCGAGACGCTGCGCTGACCATGAGCTTCGTTCTCGGTCTCGACATCGGCACCACCTCGACGATCGGCATCCTGCTGGAACTGCCGGACCGCATCGTCGCAACGGCGAGCCGCCCGGTCACCCTCTCCTCCCCACATCCCGGCTGGGCCGAGGAAGACCCGCGCCAGTGGTGGGAGAACGTTACGCAGATCACCCGCGAGATCCTCGCGGTTTCAGGCATCAAGGCGGATGCGATCGATGCGATTGGCGTCACTGGCATGCTGCCCGCCCTCGTGCTGCTCGATGCAGCGGGCCATGTGCTTCGCCCCAGCATCCAGCAAAGCGACGGACGCTGCGGGCAGGAAGTCGCGGAGATGAAGGCCGAGCTGGACGAGGCGCTGTTTCTCGCCAAGGCCGGCAATGGCATCAACCAGCAGCTCATCACCACCAAGCTGCGCTGGATCAGGCGCCACGAGCCCGATGTCTTCTCGCGCATCGCCACCGTCTTCGGGTCCTACGACTACATCAACTGGCGGCTTACGGGTGAACGCGCCATCGAGCAGAACTGGGCTCTGGAAGCGGGCTTCGTCGACGTCGCGCGACATGAACTCGATGATGGTCTCATCGCGCTCACGGGCCTCGCGCGTGATGCCATTCCGCCCAAGGCAATCTCGCACTGGGTGCTGGGCCATCTCACAGCAGAGGCGGCAAAGGCCACGGGCCTCACTGAGGGCACACCCGTTGCGGGCGGGGCCGCCGATCTCATCGCCTCGGCGCTTGGCGCCGGCATTACGAAGAAGGGCGACGTGCTGCTGAAGTTCGGCGGCTCCGTCGACATCCTCATCGCCACCGACCGCGTGGTGCCGGATGCGCGCATGTTTCTCGACTATCACCTGGTGCCCGGCCTCTACATGCCGAACGGCTGCATGTCGACCGGCGGCTCCGGTCTCAACTGGTTCGCCAAGTACTTCTGCGGCGGCCTCGACCCCGCGGCGAAAGCCGAAGGCCTCACCATCCACCAATATCTCGACAAGGTGGCGGCGGATATCCCGGCAGGTGCGGAAGGCCTCACCATCCTGCCCTATTTCCTTGGTGAGAAGACCCCGATCCATGATCCGGCGGCGCGCGGCGTGTTCGACGGGCTCACCCTGTCGCACGGGCCTGCCCATGTGTGGCGCGCACTGCTCGAGGCTTATGCCTATGCCTTGCGCCATCACGTCGAGGTGCTGAACGACATGGGACATGCGACGACGAACTACATCGTCTCCGATGGTGGCTCCGGCAGCGCGCTGTGGATGCAGATCGTGGCTGACGTCCTGCAGAAGCCGGTGCAGCGGCTGACCGGCCACCCCGGCTCCTGCATCGGCGCGGCCTGGACGGCAGCCATCGCGGCGGATCTGACCGACGACTGGTCCGGCATCGACCGCTTCGTGGGCAATGGCGGCCGGCTCGAGCCGCAGCCCGCCCAGCGCCAGGTGTATGAAGACGGCTACCGCCGCTTCCGTGATCTCTATGACCGACTGAAGGACCGTCCTGCCGTGAGGGCTTTGTGAGCATCCGCGCCATTGCCTGGGACGTTGACGGCACGCTGGTGGACAGCGAGCCGCTGCATCATCGCGCCCTGCTGCACGGCTCGTCCCTGTTCGGCGTCGACGTCTCGGACCTGCCAGAGGAGACCTTTCGCGGCGTTCACATGGGTGACGTGTGGAGGATCCTGCAGCCGCGCCTGCCGGAGACGCTGCAGGAATCTGAGTGGCTCTCGGCCATCAACCATTACTATGTCGAGCACTGCCATGAGCTGATTGCCGTGCCACAGTCGGTGGCGACGATCCGCGCCATCGCGGACATGGGACTGGCCCAGGTCTGCGTATCAAATTCAGCGCGGATGATCGTCGATGCCAATCTCCATGCGCTGGGCGTTTCCCCTCACATGGCCTTCTCGATCAGCCTCGATGATGTATTGCGGGGCAAGCCCGATCCATGGCCCTATGCGGAGGCCTGCTGCCGCCTTGGCCTTGCCCCCTCGGCTGTCCTCGCTGTCGAGGACAGCCACACGGGGATCACCTCGGCAGTCGCCGCCGGGCTGCGTTGCGCAGCGCTCGGTTTCGAGTGTGGTCCTGGATACAAAGGTATTACGAAGCTGGAAGAGCTTTTCGTGCTCATCCGCCGGGAGGATTTGTCGGGTCGCTAGTAGACCATCAGCTTGGTCGTTGTCTTACCCGGCACGTCTTCAAAGCCCGGAAAGCTGGTCTCACAACACCAACTGGCAGCCGCGGCCGCGTATCGCTTAACGGCCCAGATAGGTGTTCAGCACGTTGCGGGTGACCTGCGCGACAATCTCGTCGTTGCGGGTGAGGCCGATGATCCAGTCGCTGGAGCCGGCGTGGAATACCTCGCCGCTGCCCCTGGCAAAATTCACGATCATGCCGCAGCCGCGCTTGGTGGCCTCGATTGCCTCTGCATCCTTGCGGCCCGTCAGCACCGAGGCGACATATTCGCCATCCTCGATGCCGAGGAAGCTGCGGCCAGGCAGGATTGTTGATCCTTCCTCGACCGTCGCCGCGATGCCAAGCGCGAGAATCTGGATGCCCTCCGGCGCCAGTGACGGATCGGCAACGAAGGGCAGGCCGCCACGAATTTCGTAGGGCAGGCCGTCCACCTCATAGCCGAAGATGCGTGATTGGCCGCCGAGGATGTCGCCATAGTAGAGGCCCGTATTGGCGAAGGCCCAATGTTCAGGTCGGTAGACGGGAAATCCCTTGGCGCCGCGCGGGGAACAGCCGGACCAGCTGGCATAGAGGCCGTGCGTGGCGTTGAGGCCGAAGGATGCCGATCCGGGCCTGCCGATTTCCGGCGCCTCCCAGGATTCGCTGACACGCTCGCGCGGGCCGGTCTGCATGAAGGGGTCTTCCTCGCGCGCGATGTATTTATAGCAGGTCTGGGTGCGGCCATCGTCGCTGAGCCTGATCTGCCACATGAAGTTGCCGGCGAAGCGGGCGATGCGGCCGCCCTTCTCGACATAGGCGTCGACCGCGTCGCGCATCTCCCATGACCAGTATTCGTCATGACCGACGAGCGCGATGCAGGCATAGTCTTCGATCAGTTCCGGACGGTAGTGCAGGTCAGTCTGGCTGATGATGTCGAGTGCATAGCCCTCGGCCTCGGCCCATGTCACGAAGTGGCGCTCGAAACTCGCCCAGCCGGAGGACATGTATTTCTTGGAATAGCCATTGGCATAGGCCCATTCCATGTGCGGGTAGCGGGGCTCGGAATTGATCGGCGGGTCTTCGAGCAGCACGGCGCGTGGCGCATCCGCCGGCAGGCTGACGAAGCCTTTGGCCAGTGGGCGCAGCGTGCTCAGCGTGGGCGAGAAGCGGTCGCCGTTGGGCCCCCAGTAGCCCTGGTAGTGGTTTGAGCCGCCCCAGTCATTATAGGCCGTCCATGTCGCCGTGGCGGCGATGAGCAGAAGCCGGCCGCGCTTGGTCGTACCCTCGCGCGGGCGAACGATGAACAGATGCTCATGCATGTCGCCATTGGCGCGGGTGCGCAGGATGTAGCCGCCGGAGGGCCAGTCCGCCGCAACAGGTATTTCCAGAGAAACGGGCCAGCCGCAGCCGATGAGTGAGCAATCCGCGGGCGTGTCGCGCCATGTGCCGGTGAACCCGCTGAGCGAGAACACCGTCACTGGCGTCAGCCCGTCGCGGATGATGTCGACGTCGTAGCTCTTCGCGTTGGTGCAGACGCTGACCCGCACCGCCTCGCCCGGCGCATAGGAGAGCTGGTCGCAGTAGCTCCAGATGCGGATGGGGCCGGGTGGCGCGTGGAAGGGCCGCTCGGCATAATTGCCGAGAACGGCCTCGCGTCGCCATGCATCGTCCCGGTCAGCGTCCAGGCTCATCGCAGCTCGTCGGCGATGGCCCGGAACATGGCGTAGGTGAGATTGTCCAGCGCCTCGTCGGAGGGCACCGGCTGCGAGGACTGCTTAACCGCCACCATGCCGGCCTCGTAGTCGATGTAGATCCACTGACCATGGATGCCGATGGCGCAGAGCACGCTGGAAGACGGATCCGGCACATACCACTTGGAACGATAGCGACCGTCGGGGAAGAGGTTCACCATCTCGCCACGCGACCACTGGGCGTGGTCGCCCTTGTGCAGGATATCGCTGATCCACTCCTCCGGCACGATGCGCTGGCCGTTGAAGCGGCCCTTGAGGCGCATCATCTCGCCGAAACGGGCGAGATCGCCGAGGCTGACGCAGATCCCCCCCGCGGTGCGAGCCGCACCATGACGGTCCACGGTGATGCAGGCATCCTGCGCCATGTGCATGGGCTGCCAGATGAGACGCGAGAGGAGGCTGGCAAAATTCTCGCCCGCCGCCCGCTCGATGATCCAGCCGAGGAGATCGGAGTTCGGCGAGACGTAGTGGAAACGGCGGCCATGCGGAAGATCGGCCTTGGGCAGGCTGACCACGAAGGCGTTGATGCCGTCGACGCTGGCGATGGTGCCCGGCGGGTTCCAGCCCATGGCGGCGCGATAGCGTGCGACATCGCCAAGCGGGTCGAGGTAATCCTCAACGAAGCGGATGCTCACGACCATGTCGAGGACGTGGCGCACAGTGGCATCGGCATAGGCCGAACCTTCCACCTCAGGCACGTAGCGCGAGACGGGTGCCTCCGGATCGAGCTTACCGTCCTTCACGAGAATGCCTGCCAGCGCCGCGGTGATCGACTTGCTGACCGAGAAGACGATATGGCGGGATTCAGCCGTCTGGTTGATCAGGCGCTCGGCGACCACCTCGCCGTCCTTCAGCACGAGAAAGCCATCGGTGTAGGTTTCCGCCAGCGCGGCTTCCGCGCTGCGGCGGCTGCCGGCCCAGACGATGGCAAGGCGGGCGAGATCGAGCGGCTTTCCCCTGGGAAGCGGGGAGACTGGCAGTGCGGTCGGGATGGACGCGACAGGGATCAGGCTGTCGACATGGGTGAAGCCCCACACGCTGTTTGGATGCTGGCGCCAGTTTTCGAGCGTGGCCGTCGGCAATGCGCTGTCCATCGAATCTCCCCACGAAAGCAATTTTGACTGACACTAGCATGGGATCGGCCGCCGTCTCCCCCCGCCAAGCCATCGCCGGGGCGCAGGGGCCAGGCCTATACAGGGAATGAACCCGGCTCTGGTGTTGCCTGAAACAATTGCGTATCATAACAAGCAATTGTCTTCAGAGAGTTCCGATCCCATGCCGAAATCAATCCCGGTCGACCCTCAGGCGTTCCAGCGGGCTGGCGAACTGTCCTTCCCCCGCATTCCGCTCCACGCCTATGACCGGCCCTTCGCCACGGAACTGGCGGCGCGCGGCACGAAGCAGATGGTGGACATTCTCCGCCACATGATGCTGGTACGCGAGTTCGAGACGATGCTCGGCTCCTTCAAGGCCAAGGGCGCTTACGCGGATATTTCCTACGTCTACAAGGGGCCCGCGCATCTCTCGCTTGGCCAGGAGGGTGCGGCCGTCGGCGCAGCACTGGCTCTGGAGCCTGCAGACCACATCTTCGGCAGCCACAGGAGCCATGGCGAATTCATCGCCAAGGGGCTTTCGGCCATCGCCCAGCTGCCGGCAGCCGAACTGCGACAGATCATGGAACAGCATCGTGGCGGCGCGCTGCTGCGCATGGTCGAGGCGCAGCTTCCCGCCACGACCGTCACAAGTACTGCGGAGAACGTCCTGCTGTTCGGGCTTCTGGCCGAGATCTTCATGAAGGCCGACGGCTTCAACGGCGGCATGGGCGGCTCCATGCATGCCTTCTTCACGCCCTTCGGCGCCTATCCCAACAACGCCATCGTCGGCGCATCCGCCGGCATCGCCACGGGTGCGGCACTGAGGAAGAAGCTGGCGAACGAAGCCTCGATCACCGTGTCGATGAGTGGCGATGGCTCGACGGGCTGCGGCCCGGTGTTCGAGGCGATGAACTTCGCCGCCATGGCGCAATACGGCACGCTGTGGACGGATGCGCGCAAGGGCGGTTTGCCGGTGCTGTTCTTCTTCTCCAATAATTTCTATGCCATGGGCGGCCAGACCATCGGCGAAACCATGGGCTGGGACCGACTGTCGCGCATCGCCGCCGCAGTGAACCCGCAGGCGATGCATGCCGAGACGGTGGACGGCACAAATCCACTCGCCGTGGCGGATGCCGTGGCAAGGAAGCGCACGCTGCTGCTTGACGGCAAGGGTCCAGCGCTTCTCGATGTTGAATGCTACCGCTCCGGCGGGCATTCGACGACCGATGCCAATGCCTACCGCACCAGAGAGGAGCTGGCGTTGTGGGAAGCACATGACCCGATCGCCAAGTTCGCCGCACAGCTTGTGGCAGCAGGCGTGATGAACCAGCAGGACGTCGATGCAATGACCGCCGCTGTCGCCGCCAGCATCGCCGCCGTGACCCGCGCGGCCGCTGCCGCCGCAGCGGTCGACGTTCCCGCCGACCCGACGCTGATCGGGCGGCTGATGTTTTCGCATGAAGAGATTGCCGTTCCTACAGGCGAGGTGAAGCTGCTGGCCGCGCCTGATGCTGCGGCCCGCATCCGGCAGGACGCGAAAAAGGCCCGCCATGGTATCGGTCCCGACGGGCAGAGGCTCTCCGCCATGCGGGCCATCACCTATCGCGACGGGCTGTTCGAGGCGATCCTGCACCACATGATGCATGACGAACGGCTCATCGCCTATGGCGAGGAATGCCGCGAATGGGGCGGCGCTTTCGGCGTCTATCGCGGACTCTCCGACATTCTCCCTTACGACCGACTGTTCAACTCGCCAATCTCTGAAGCAGCCATCGTCGCCACTGCCGTGGGCCATGCACTGGAAGGCGGTCGCACGCTGATCGAGTTGATGTATGGCGACTTCATCGGCCGGGCGGGCGACGAGATCTTCAACCAGATGGCCAAGTGGCAGGCGATGTCTGCCGGCATCCTGAAGCTACCGGTGGTGCTGCGCTGTTCGGTGGGCAGCAAGTACGGCGCGCAACACTCGCAGGACTGGACGGCGCTGGTCGCCCACATACCCGGCCTCAAGGTGCTCTATCCGGCAACACCCCATGACGCGAAGGGGCTGATGGCTTCTGCGCTGTCGAGCGAGGACCCCGTGGTCTTCTTCGAGAGTCAGCGGCTCTACGACACCGTGGAGATTTTCAAGCCTGACGGCGTACCGCCGGACTATTACCGCATCCCCATGGGCGAGCCGGATGTGAAGCGCGAAGGCAAGCATGCCACCGTGCTGACCATCGGTCCCTCGCTTTACCCCGCGCTTGCCGCAGCACAGGAACTGGAGGAGGCCCATGGGCTGTCGCTGGAAGTCATCGATGCGCGCTCGCTGGTGCCGTTCAACTACGATCCGGTTATACGCTCCATCGCCAAGACCGGCCACCTGCTGGTGGTGACGGAAGCCTCCGAGCGCGGCTCCTTCGCCATGACGCTCGCTGCCAACCTGACGCGCTTCGCCTTCGGCAGCCTCAAGTCGGCGCCGCGCGTGCTGGGCTCACCCAACTGGATCGTGCCGGGGGCGGAGATGGAGACGAGCTACTTCCCGCAGGCTGACGACATCATCGAGATCGTCACCTCGCAATTCCACCCCGACACGCATTCCAACCGCCGCGGCATCCGCAACTGGGATGACCGCGACCTCGCCCGCAAGGGCCTTTGAGAAGGAAGAAGACATGAGCACCGACGTCGTCATGCCGCAGCTCGGCAACGAGATCACCGAAGCCCAGATCGACTATTGGTCGAAGAGCCCGGGTGACAAGGTCGAAAAGGGCGAGATGCTGCTCACCATCACCACTCCCAAGCTGACCATGGAAATCGAGGCGCCTGCTTCCGGCACGCTCCGCGAAATCCGCGTTCCGGCTGACGAGATCGCCAGCGTGGGCGACGTTCTCGCCGTCATCGACCAGGCGTGATGAGCGACATCGCCTTCAAGACGCTGGGCGGCGAGGGGCCTGACCTCGTGATGATCCACGGCTTCGGCTCCGACCGCCTGTCCTGGGCGGGCACGTCTCCGGCCTTGATGGAGGTGGCGCGCGTCCACGCCCTTGACCTGCCGGGACACGGCGAATCGCTAGGTTCGGAATCGGGCGATGGCAGCCCGCTCGCATTGGCCGAACTGGTAGCCGACGTGCTGGACGCCAACGGCATCGGGCAAGCGCATCTGCTGGGCCATTCGCTGGGCGGCGGCATTGCCATGGTGCTGGCACTGGCACAGCCGGAGCGCGTGCTGTCGCTGTCGCTTATCGCACCCACCGGACTGGGGCGCGGCATCGATCGCGACTTCCTCGCTGACCTTGCTGAGCTCGCAACCCGGGAAGAGGCCGAGGCGCTGCTGCAACGACTGGTCACCAAACCACTGCTCATCAACCGCTTCACCATTGCGCGCGTACTTGAACAGCTGGAGCGGCCCGGCGCGCGGGAGGCCCTGCGCAAGATTGCCGAGGGCGTTGTGGCGCAGGAGGAGCAGCTGGGCGAGTGGGCGAGCCAGATTGCCGCGACGGGCATTCCGCGCCTCGTCATCTTCGGCGGTGCCGACCAGATCAATCCGCCCGATGCCATGTCGCTAGTCGGCTTCGCAGGCCGTACGCTGGTGATCCCCGAGGCAGGGCACCTGCCGCATGTCGAGGCCGCAAGGCAGGTGAACGCCGAACTGACGGACTTCATCAGAAGTGTAGGAGCCTGAGCCATGGCAAAGCTGCGACGTACTGCAGGAGCAGCACTGGCGGATGATGCCTCGCTGCGGCTGCGCGCCGCCTGGCTCTACCACGGCTTCGGCCGCACCCAGACGGAGGTGGCGGAGCAGCTAGGCATCGGCCGCTCCACGGTGATCCGCCTTCTGGAAGAGGCGCGCCAGCGCGGTGAAGTGAAGATCACCATCGAGGACCGTCTGCCGGACCTTGCCGAACTCTCGCTCGGCCTCGAGCGCGCGCTGGGCCTCGACGAGGCAATCGTGGTGCCCTCGCCGGCCGAAGCGGCAGGCACCGCGCGCGCCGTCGGGCTGGCACTGGGGCGGTTGCTGTCGGAAGCGGTGACTGATGGCATGACCATCGGCGTGGGCTGGGGGCGCACGCTGACCGCAGCGCTCGAAAGCTTCAGCCCGCCGAAGCGCGCGGGCGTCAAGGTGATGTCGCTGATGGGCGGTGCTGTCGAGACGCAATTCACCAACCCCTTCGAGTTCGCCTGGCGGCTGGCCACGGCGCTTCAGGCCGAATGCTTCCTGTTCCCTGCGCCACTCGTTGTGGACAGTGCCGAGACACGGACACGACTGATGGCAGACCGCTGCATCGACAGGCTCACAAGTCTTGCCGGTTCCCTTGACCTCGCCGTTGTAAGCGCTGGTGGACTGGCGGAACGCTCAGGCTCGCTGGTACGGCAGCTGATCACCGAGGCCGAGGCCAGCGAGCTTCTGCGGCATGGCTGTGTTGCCGACATCATGTGCAACTTCATCGATGCAAAGGGCAAGCCTGTTGCTCATCCGATCAACGGCCGCGTCATGTCGGTTGGCGTCGAGACGCTCACCGCCGCGCATCACAAGGTGCTGGCGAGCGGCGGGCGCGACAGGGCGGCGGCCATCCTCGCCGTGGTCCGCGGCATCGGCGTCAACACGCTCGTGACCGACGAGCAGGCGGCACGCGCCATTCTGGATCTGACCTGAACTAGGCAGCAGCGCGCTTGGGAACTTGAGCTTCAGTGGAGGGCCTCAACCGGCCATCTTGAGGCAAGGGGTCATGGATGGCCCAACGGGCGAGAGCGTCGGCATGGAGTTCAGGTGCAATGCTTTCGCCTTCATGCCCTTCGACCAGGGCGAGGCCAACCTCCTCATAGGCAGGAAGATTGGTGAGATCGGGAATTGGCAGATTGCCCGTTCGAAATTCTTCCCACATCTGGTCATAAAGGGCTTCGAGGCTCTTCACCAGAAGCGACTCGTTGAACAGCACAGAACTGTCTCGGTTGGCGCGCAGGCGTCGGCGCAGCTCCGCGGCGGCTCCGGGCACCTGCGCGATGGCAATGGCGCGCGCGACATAGTCGTCGAGATGCGTGCAGGCAAGATCCGGCATGCCGGCGGACTTGACGAGCCCCGCGCAGACACGCGCCGCGAAGCCCCTGCCCTCCAGCGTCAGTACCGGTGTTCCCATCCACATGGAGTCAGAGGCCGTGGTGTGGGCACCATAGGGGAAGGTATCGAGGAAAAGGTCTGCCAGTGCATAACGGGCGAGGTGTTGCGGATTTGGGCGCTTCGGCGCGAAGCACAGGCGCTCCGGTGCGATGCCGACGGCCGTCGCCATGTCACGGAGCCGCGCGTTGGTCTCGGGTGATGAATCGAGCAGCCACAGCACGCTGCCCTCCGTGGCAGCAAGAATCTTCATCCAGGCGCCGAACACCTGCGGGGTTATCTTCTGCGCGCCGTTGAGACAGCAGAACACGAAGCCCTGTTCAGGCAGGCCTTCGGCACTACGCTGCGGCGGCTCCACCGCGATCGGCCGCTTGCGGTCATTGGGCTGGTAACAGGGAAGCCGCAGCACGCGTTCGGTAAAATATTTTTCATGCCCCTCCGGAACCACATGTCCATCCGCGATGACATAATGGTGATAGGGAGTAGCCATGGTGCCGGGAAAGCCGAACCAGTTGGCAGCGATGGGGGCAGGACGCCGCGCGAAGACCGCCGTGCGGGCATCGCGTGTGTAGCCATTGACGTCGATGAGGATGTCGATGCCATCGGCCGCGATGCGCGCCGCTGCGGCATCGTCTGACAGTCCGGAAATGTCCGTCCAGTGGTCAACGGCGGAACGAATGCGGTCACGCGTTCCATCCTCGCGCGGAATGCCGCAGTAATAGGCGTGGATCTCGAAGCGGCTGCGATCATGGAGCTCCATCACCTCGCAAAGTCCGAAACCGACCGCATGCTCGCGCAGGTCGGAGGAGACATAGCCGACCCTGAGCCGGGCGCGACGCTCGGAAGGCCGCACAGAGTGGTCATGCACATGGGAGGGACGGGCAATCGACTGGCGCGCATAGGCCGCATTGCGGGCCAGCTGGAACACCGGATCGTCGATCATCACGGCGGTGGAGAGCGGCGAGATGTGAGCAAAAAGCTGACGCGCCTCCACCCCATCCCAGCCCTGAACGACCGGCCACTTGCACTGCCGCTGGCGCAGCGCGATCCAGTGCTGGATGGCCTGAGCCTGGCCGGGAGAAAGATCAATCGCCTGGCGCAGGGCATCTTCAGCAGGCCCATCGGCGTGATTGAATTCAAGCACGCGGCCGAGCTGGTGCAGTGCCATCACCTTGTGGCGCAGGGCGGGACCATTGACGGCGGGCAGGCGGTTGACCATGGCGAGCCACTGGCCCACAGCGGCTCCCGTCTGGCCCAGGTCCTCCAGCGCGCGGCCGAGATTGATGTAAGAAGGGTGAAAGTCCGGATCGATCCTCAGCGCATCGCGCAACGCATTGATGGCGGCATGAACGTCACCGCTGCGCTGCGCCACCACCGCCATGTTGAAATGCGCCGGCGCGAGATGAGGATCATCCGGGTTGAGTGCAATCCAGCGCTTGTAGAGATCCGCGGCGGCCGCCGCACCCTGGGCTTTCTCGATGAGATCGGCATCACGGAACAGCGCGGCAATGGTGGTTGGCAAGGCTCGATGTTCTCCGGCTTAGCTGTTGGAGGCGACGATGAGGGCGGTGAGCTGGTCGGAGCTCATCAGCCCGATCTGTGACGAGGTGAAGGCATTTGCCTGAGTGCTGGACAACGCGGCGATCTGGTCGGTCGTAATGCCGACGATGGCCGAGGTGCCGAGCGACGGGATGCCTGTCGTCTCGTTCAGCGAGGCAAAGTTGGTGGTGCTGAGGGCCGCCACCTGTGCGGAGGTCAGCGCGCCCGCCTGTGTCGAGTTCAGCCCGGAGAAGATCGCGGTGTCGAGGCTGTCCAGCGCAGCTGGCATGATGGCGCGGAACTGGCTGGCATCGAGCGAGCCTATCTGTGTTGTGGTGAACCGGTCGATCGCCGTCGAGGTAAGATTGCCGATCTGCGCGGTCGAGAGGGACGCGGCGGTAAGCACGATCAGCTGTGCCGTGTCCATCTCATTGAGCTGGGTAGAGGTGAAACCGCGGACCTGCGTGGTCGTCAGAAGGCCGATCTGCGTGTCCGAGAAATCGGTGATTTCCGTGGTGGTCAGGCCGCCCAGCTGGGTGGCCGTCACGGCGCCGAGCTGCGTGGTGCTCCAGGCCTGGATGTCAGTTGAGCCGAAGGCCGTCAGCGAGCCCGCAGACAACCCGCCGATCTGAGCGGCGGACAGCGACTGCACCTGTGTGCTGGAGAGGTTGCCCGCCGCCGTCGTGTCGAGGCCTGCCACCTGCTGTGACGACAGCGAGGCGATGTCGAGGGCCTGCAGATAAGGGCTGGTCAGACCACTCAGCTGGGTACCGGTGAGCCCGCGTAGCTGGGTGGAGGTGAGGCTGGACAGCTGAGAGTCTGTCCGAAGAGTTCATGCTGGATTGCATAGCTTCCTGAGCATGAGCCTGATTGAGGCGAGGTGCAGGAAGGAAAGGGCTTTTCGGTTGAAGCATTCCCAGTCTTTGGCCAGCCTTCGGCAGCGATTGAGCCAGGCGATGG
>CANJMQ010000081.1 GCA_947475225.1 Bradyrhizobiaceae bacterium | reverse complement strand
CGGTCCTCCGTGGGAATGAAGTTGACGACGTCGATTTTCACATTGGCCGCGTCATAAAACTTATCGTTCTTCCCAACCTTGATGTGGTCGTTCGGCACGAACTCCTTCAGCACATAGGCGCCATTGGAGACGAGGTTACCGGGCTTCACGAAGTCAGCCCCAAGCTTGTCGATATTGGCCTTGCTGACCGGATAAGTGGCCTGGTGGGTGAGCATCTCGAGGAAGTAGGGCGTGGGCGCGTTGAGCGTCACCTCGAAGGTCTCGGGATCGATGGCCTTGACGGCCAGTTCCTCGGGCTTCTTCTTGCCGGCGGTAATGTCCTCGGCGTTCACCACCGGGGCCAGCATGTAGGCGTATTCGGAGGCGGTGGCCGGATCGACCAGGCGGCGCCAGGAATAGACGAAGTCATCCGCCGTCACCGGCGAACCGTCCGACCACTGGGCGCCCTTGCGGAGCTTGAAGGTCCAGGTCTTGCCATCGGCCGACACGGTGTAGCTCTCGGCGGCACCCGGCTGCACCTGGGCCTTGGCGTCCTGGATCATGAGGCCCATGAACAGGTCGCGCAGGATGTTGGCTTCATAGACGGTCGATGTCTTGTGCGGATCGAGCGATTCAGGGTCGGCGGAATTGCCCCGGTTGTAGACGACTTCGGCGAATGCACCCGTGGTTGTCATCGCGAGCATGCTGCACCCGATGAGCCAGGATTTGAGTCTGAACTGAACCTTCATCATTTGCTCCCTGATTACTTGCCTTGAGGTGTTCGTGCCGTGACACCTATGCGGGAAGATATCACCACAAATTAAGGTTGTCGCCGGTCACGTTACTTGCGGTGGACAGGCTGTGGAGGAGGCTCCGCCAGGAGGTCGAGCCAGCGCGCTAGCGCCGGGACCAGCAGCACGATGAGCAATGCCACGATCAGGAACAGCATGGCGAGCGAAGCGCCGAGTTCAGCGACGGCCGGGCGCGAGGAAATGACCAGCGGTGCCGCAGCACCTGCCAGGGTGATGGGCGGCAGCAGGACAGCACGCAACGGCAGGACCTGGGCACGCATGGAGCGACCACTGCCGCGCAGACGGACCGCCACCAGCATGGAGCAGGCGATGAGCACTGCCATGGCGGCGCTGATGCCCGCCAACATCGCGGTATTGAGGCTTATATCCAACATCACCGTGACTGAAGCGGTGAGGGTGATCAGGGCCGCCGCGGGCGCCATGGAGAGAACCATGCCGCGCAGGCTGCGCAGCGCCGCCAGCGCCAGCGCAGCCGCCGCAAGCAGGGCGGTGGCGAGCGCCAGGATCGCCTCGTGGTGAATCATTTCGTTGCGGACCAGCGACACGATGGGTTCGCCCGCTGCCTGCGGGGCGGCACGGCGGAGTGCTGCGGCGAAGGAGAGTTCGCCCACCCCGGATCGCGGCATCACCTCGACACGCCACGTACCGTCCTGCGCCACGAAGCGGCGGAGCAACTGCGGCGCAAGATCAGTGACACCGGGCGGCTCCATGACGGCGAGGCGCTGGGCAAGCGCCGAGACCACCCCGAGCCCGCTGAACAAGGATTTTTCCAGCGCTGCCACGCGCTGGGCATCCGGAGGCTCCGGAGCGATGAAGAGTTCGATGGCGCGGCGCAGCCTGAGGGCGGCATCGCGCAATTGCGGTGTGGAGGCTGGTCCGTTGGCGACATTGCTGAGCTGCGCCTGCAGGTCGTCAAAATCCTGCTGCAGCGTGGCGTCATCAGCCGGTGGCCCAAAGACCGGCTGGAAAGCTGTCAGCGGTGCGAGGCGGCGCAGTTCGCCGATCTTCGCGCCGACATCCGGCGGCAGGAACTGCTGGGCAGTGCGGATGGCACCGACTTCCGGCAGGGCGGACAAGCGCCCCACAAGGTCCTTCACGCCAGCCTCGGGCGTGAGGATATGAACCGCACCACGCGCATCCGGCATTTCGAGCAGCGGCGGCGGCGAGGATGCCAACTGCCGCTCGCCAAATCGCATGGCCGGCAGGAACACGGCGGAGAAAACCGCCGCCGCCAGCAACACCATGGCGGCAACGTCCAGCGCGCCGCGGCCTGCCGTTGCGCCGTTCTCGCCCATCGCCTCATCCAGCCAGTGGGGCGCCTCTTCGGCCTGACGGGGCGCTGTGAGCATGAGCGCGGCGGGGAGCACGGTGAGGGATAAAATCAACGCCGCAAGGCAACCGACCAGCGCGATGACCGCAAACTGGTTGAGCGAGGGGACATGGCGCAACAGCCACGAGACCCAGAACACGGCGAAAAGCAGGACGACTGCCGAGACGAAGCTGCCCTGGCGATGCGCCGCCAGCATCACCGCCTGCAGCGGCGCCAGCCCGTGTGAGCGCCCCTGCCCGAAGGCGACGGCGAGCACACCGCCTGCCACAATGACGGGTGCGAGAACGGCCAGCGCGAAGGACCATGTCGCGCCATCGAGTGGCGGACCCAGTGCGGTCGCCGATGCACCCGCCACCGACAAGGTGACAGCACCTGTGAGCAATACGGCGAGTGCCTGCCGGAGCGAACCCAGTGCGGCGAACAGCAAGACCAGCGTGAGCAGGATCGACAGCAGTACCGGCACCACGAAATCGCGCAATTCGCTGGGCGAGGACGCGAGCGCGCGGCGCGGCCACAACCAGCTCACCCCCTGCATTCCCGCCGAGGCCTGGCGGGCCACCGCCGCTGCTTCAGGCTCGAAGCCGGGAACAGGCGTTGCCAGAACATACCAGCGGCTGGCCTGCACCTGCATATCGAGGCCGGCCAGCGCCAGCCAGTCCAGCGGGCGCGGCGTGCCCTTGATCTCGGCCTCGATGGTGGCGGATGCAGCAAGCAGCATCGATGCGAGGCCGGGCGGCGAGCGCCCCTGCTCCACCGCCTTGCCGATTTCGGTGACGAGCGCCGCAAAGCCGCCCATGTCAGGCGCCGCAGCCATGGCATGATACAGCGGCTCCAGCTGCAGCAGCGCATCGACATGCGCGCGCACCGTGTCGGTGTCCCGGTAGAGCAGCGCATTGGCATCATAGAACGGGCCGGTGCCCGGCACGAAGGCCGAGACGAAAAGGTCCTTGTGCTGCTCCAGCATGGCAGCGAGCGCCTGGGCCTGTTGGCGTGACGTTTCCGCGTCACTGCTGGACACCACAGCGAAGAACGTCTGCTCGACCCCGGGGAACTTCGCTTCGAGCTGCGCCTGCAGGTTTGCCGTTCCCTGGTCCAGCGCGATGCGCGGACGCTGGTCGGGGTTCATCGAAAGTCTCGAAGCGGCAAAGATCGAAAGCCCCGCAGCCAGAAGCAAGGCTGCCAGCACAACGGCACCACACCAGGATGCGCAGAAGCGGGCAAGGCGCGCAAAGGCGTTGGGCCGCAGCTTATGCCGCGGCCCAGGGCCATGTTGCGGCTTGCCGCTCCAATGGGGCTGGTCCCACCTCTTGCTCAGATCGACGCTCTCCCCCGGCGGCAGTTGCGGATTCGGTCATCCAGCCTCATCATAGGCCAGATTTGCGTGAAAGGAAAAACTGCATCATGGCCGGAAAACCGGGCGGCAACAGCGGCTGGCACAGCGAAACGACAGCCGTTCATGCCGGAGAATTCGTCGATCCTGCAACCCGCGCCTCCTCGCCCAACCTGGTGATGTCCGTGACCTTCGCACCCGAGGAGGTGACCGGCTTTTCAGCGCGTGACGAGCAAGGCTACGAAGGCTTCGTCTATGGCCGGGTCAGCAGCCCCACAGTCGCGCAACTGCAGGCCAAGCTGGCGGCGCTGGAAGGGGCCGAGGCCGCCCTGTGCTTCGGGTCCGGTGTTGCCGCCGCGCATGCCGTGATCTGCGGCCGGCTAGGGCGCGGTGACCACCTGATCGTGCCGGATGCCAACTACGTGGGCATCGCCGAACTGGCGCGCGACACCCTGCCCCGCTTCGGGATCGAGGTGTCCTTTGTGGACGTCTCGCGCCCCGAAGAGGTGGCGGCGGCGATCCGCCCCAACACCCGCATGCTGTGGCTCGAGACCCCGGCCAACCCGACGATGAAGCTCTGCGACATTGCCGAACTGGCGCGGCTGGCGCACGACAGGGGCGTTCGCGACGTGGCGGTGGATTCGACCTATGCCACGCCCATTGCCACGCAGCCCTTGACGCTGGGGGCGGATTTCGTGGTGCACTCGCTCACCAAATACATCGGTGGCCATGGCGATGCGATGGGCGGTGCGGTGATCGGGCGCAAGGCCGAGCTCGACGCGCTGAACCTTGAGGCGACGGTGCATTTCGGCGGCGTGCTGTCGCCTTTCAATGCCTGGCTGATCCTGCGCGGTGCCGCCACGCTGCCGATCCGCATGCGGGCTCATGAAGAGGCCGCGCTGAAGGTGGCGCAGTTCCTTGAAGACCATCCGGCGGTGTCCCGCGTGTTCTATCCGGGTCTTCCCTCCCATCCGCAGCACGAACTGGCGAAGCGGCAGATGCGGAACTTCTCCGGCATGATGACCTTCCAGACGAAGCGCCCCGGACCGGAAGTCGCCGCGCGGATGGTGAAGGAACTGGAAATCATTCACTACGCCGTCTCGCTGGGTCACCACCGCAGCCTGATCTACTGGATCGGGACGAACGACATCCAGGCCTCTACCTTCAGGCACGATGCCGAACAGTTGCGCCGCTATCGTGATTATGCCGGGGACGGTGTTTTCAGGCTGTCGGTTGGGATCGAAAATGCCGCCGACCTGATCGCCGACCTGTCGCGGGTGCTCTAGGCGCCGGTCGAAACCGATTGCTAATCATAATGTAACATTAATTCCAAAAATAGGTTTTTTCTCTCTTGTAACGGGAACATTGCGACCATAGATAAATGGCGATTAAAACAATCTCAGGTTTTTCTCGTGCGTTATCTCCTCTGGGTCCTTGCGGCCATTCTTCTCCTCAGCGACGTCACGTCGGCCCTGGCGGCTGACCGCAAACTGCTCGCCACCCAGGGCGTCGGCACAACTCTGAGGGCCAATCCGGCAGCGGCGCAGACCTTGAAGGTGCTCCGGTCCAAGGCCGTGGGCGCAGGCAGCGTCAGGGTGATCCTCGGGCTTCGGGTTCCGTTCGCGGCGGAGGCACGGCTTCCCGCATACGAGACAGCGCGCCAGCGCCGTGAAATCGCCGGGGCACGCGCCAGCCTGCAGAGGCGGCTTTCGGCCTCGGCGCAAAAAACCATGCGCATCTTCGACAATATTCCTTTCGTGGCCATGAGCGTCACGCCCGAGGACCTGAATGCGCTCGCCACCGATCCGGCGGTGCTCACCGTGACGGAAGACCGGAGAAATGTTCCGAGCCTTGCGGAGTCGGTGCCGCTGATCCAGGGCACGGCGGCGTGGAGTGCTGGCTACCGCGGCCTGGGTCAGACCATTGCGATCATCGACAGCGGCGTTGACAAGTCGCATCCGTTCCTCGCGGGCAAGGTCGTTTCTGAAGCCTGTTATTCCAGTGGCGGCTGGTGCCCGGGCGGCAAGACGAGTTCGACGGCTGCCGGATCCGCTAGGCCATGCCCCAATAACTCAGAATGCGCACATGGCACACACGTTGCCGGCATCGCCGCAGGTCTTGGCACGACCTTCTCAGGCGTGGCGAAGGAGGCAAACCTCATCGCAATCCAGGTGATGAGCCCGGCGGGCAAGAAAATCTCTGCCTATGATTCCGACATGATCGCCGGACTGCAGCGGGTCTATGAACTGCGCAACACCTACAAGATTGCAGCGGTCAACATGAGCCTCGGGACCGACGGTGTGTATAGTGGCGCGTGCGACGGCGTAAACCCGGCCATGACGGCGGCTATCGAAACACTCCGGTCCGCCGGCATTGCCACCGTCATCGCGAGTGGCAACAGCTACGCCGCGAATGGCATCTCGTCGCCGGCCTGCATTTCAAGCGCCGTAAGCGTTGGCGCGGTGTCCGATTCAGCCTGGGGCCCCTGCGCTGGTGTGGCAACGGCCGTCGATCAGGTGCCCTGTTACTCGAACTCTGACAATCAGCTATCGCTTCTGGCACCGGGTTCGGTGATCACGTCATCGGTGCCCGGCGGCAAGTTTGCATCCCTCCACGGCACCTCCATGGCCGCGCCGCATGTCGCAGGGGCATGGGCCCTGCTCAAGGAAAAGGCGCCGAGCGCGTCGGTGACAAGCATTCTCCAGGCCCTGCAGACAACGGGAACGCCGGTGCAGGATTATCGCAATCAGGTCACCAAGCCACGAATCAATGTAAAAGCCGCGCTCGACCAGTTCGTCGACAGCCGCTTCGGCCTGACGTATTCAAAAGTTGGCTCGGCACGTGGGGTGGTGACATTCACCCCATCCGGCACTGTCAATAGTTGCAGGTCTGACTGCCTCAACCGCTTCGCTCCCGGCACGCTGGTGACATTGACAGCGACGCCGGATCCTGGCGTCACCTTCGTCGGCTGGGCTGGTGCCTGCTCAGGCATCGGAAACTGCAAGATCACCATGTCGGAAGCAAGATCTGTCTATGCTGGCTTCTTCACGGGCAATCCGCAGATTCTCTCCTACACCAAGGCAGGCACAGGTGCCGGCGTCGTGACGCTGTCACTGGCTGGTTTCACGACGGACTGCGCGACGAGTTGCACACAACCTTATGGTCAGCGGGGAACGGTCACGCTCACGGCGCAGCCTGCCTATGGAGTTGGCTTCACCGGATGGTCGGGTGCCTGCACGGGCAGCAAGACCATTTGCATCGTCCGCATGGACAGCGCCAAGTCGGTCACCGCCATCTTCGATCCGCTGCAAAAATTCACGGTCAGCTACAGCGCCGTGGGCACCGGCAAAGGCAGCGTGAGCTTCGAGGCCAGAGACATCGTCAATTGTGACTCCAACTGCTCCAACCAGTATCCAGCGGGAACGCAGTTGACGGTGACTGCGGTTCCACAGCAGGGGTCGGCGTTCGTTGGCTGGTCAGGCGCATCCTGCCAGGGACCGAAGCAGACTTGCATCATGAGCGTCAATGCGGCGGCGGCGATATCCGCCAGCTTCCGCTTGACGGCAGCGGCAGCCGCGAACCCCTAGGGCGCGGCAGTTGGCTTGCTCCCACCGGCAACTGCCAGCCGCCGGTAGGAGCGCACACTCACCGGGATCAATGCGAGGTAGGCGATGCTGAGCACCGACAGGAATTCCCAAGGGTAAGACAACAGTATCACCACAGCGAGCACAGCAAGGCCGAGCACCGGCAACACCATGTCGCCACGGATGCGCCCCATGTGCTTGCCTGAGAAAGTGGGCACGCGGCTGACCATCAGCAGCGCCACGCCGACCACGTAGGGACCGATCAGCAGAGCCCAGCCATGGCCCTCGTCGATGATGCCGAGGAAGCCGAGGAAGAAGGGCAGCAGTGCCAAGCCTGCGCCCGCAGGCGCCGGGGCGCCGGTGAAGAAGCGGTTGGCCCAGGCGGGCTTGCTCGGATCATCGAGCGCCACGTTGAAACGGGCAAGCCGCAACGCGCAGCAGATTGCCAGCACGAGGCAGATGACCCAGCCCAGCGTATGCAGGGAATTCAGCGACCAGACATAGAGCAGAATTGCCGGGGCGACGCCGAAGTTCACGAAGTCGGCAAGCGAGTCGAGTTCGGCGCCAAAGCGCGAGGTGCCCTTCAGCAGGCGCGCCAGGCGGCCATCCACCGCATCGAGGATGACGGCCAGAATGACGCTGCCCACCGCAAGCTCGTAACGCCCCTCGAAGGCGAAGCGAATGGCAGTGACGCCGCTGCACAGGGCCAGCAGCGTGATCATGTTGGGCAGCAGGTAGCGCACCGGCACCATGCGGAAGCGTCGCTGGCCAGCATCGGCGGCCACGGCGCGATCCATGCTGTCGGGCTCGTGTTCCATCAACTGGTGCGTCCCTGGCGTTCAGGCTCGCTTGCATTGAGATCGGCCAGCACGGTTTCACCCGCCACGGCGCGCTGGCCCAGGCAGGCGAGCGACTGAACACCCTTTGGCAAGTAGACATCAACGCGGCTGCCGAAGCGGATGAGGCCAAAGCGCTGGCCGGCGGACAGATGCTCGCCGTCATTCACGAACTTGACGATACGGCGGGCGACGAGGCCGGCGATCTGCACCACGCCGATGCGCTGGCCATTGGCGCGCTCCAGCGTGAGGGCCTGGCGTTCGTTGTCGAGCGAGGCCTTGTCGAGATCGGCATTGACAAACAGCCCCGGCACATAGGCGATGCGCCGGATGTTGGCATCGAGCGGCGAGCGGTTCACATGCACGTCGAAGACATTCATGAACACCGAGATGCGGGTAACCGGCTCGCGGGCCAAGTCAAGCTCAACCGGCGGTATCACCTCCTCGATCGCACTGATGCGGCCATCGGCAGGCGAGATCACCAGCCCATCGCGGATCGGCGTCACGCGCTCGGGATCGCGGAAGAAATAGGCGCACCACAGGGTGAGCACCACGCCCGCCCAGGCCAGCGGCCCGGCGTGCAGCCAGAACAGTACCAGCGTCACCGCGGCAAAAATGGCAATGAACCGGTAGCCCTCCTTGTGGATTGGGACCAGGACTTCGGAAACGGATTTGACAATCGACATGGGTGTGAGGTCTACCGAGTTGGTTCAGCTTTGGAAAGGGTTCAGGGGGCGAGGCTCTTGGCCTGAGTCCTGGCCGCTTCCTCCTTCAATTCGATGACGAGATGGCCTTCCCTTTCCGCCTCCTTGAGGATTTCACGAGCCTGCTCCACCTGGCGCTGGCGGTTCCACATGGCGGCATAGATGCCGTTTTCGGCGAGAAGCTCCTCATGAGTGCCGCGCTCGGCCACCTGGCCGCGCTCCAGAACGATGATCTCGTCGGCATCGACCACGGTGGACAGGCGATGCGCGATGACCAGCGTGGTGCGGTTCTCGGACACCTTCTTGAGCGCTTCCTGGATCTGATGTTCGGTGAAGCTGTCGAGCGCCGAGGTGGCCTCGTCGAGGATAAGGATGGGCGGGCCCTTGAGGATGGTGCGGGCAATCGAGACGCGTTGCTTCTCGCCGCCCGACAATTTCAGGCCGCGCTCGCCAACGAGCGAGTCATAGCCGTTGGGCAGGCTCATCACGAAGTCATGGATCTGCGCCATGCGGGCAGCCTCCACCACCTCTTCATCCGTCGCATCGGGGCGGCCATAGCGGATGTTGTAACGGATGGTGTCGTTGAACAGCACCGTGTCCTGCGGCACCATGCCGATGGCAGCGCGCAGCGACGTCTGGGTGACGTTTGAGATATCCTGCCCGTCGATCAGGATGCGCCCGCCATTCACGTCATAGAAGCGGTAGAGGAGGCGCGAGATGGTCGACTTGCCGGCACCTGACGGGCCGACGATTGCCACCGTCTTGCCGGGTGGCACGCGCAGCGACAAATTCTTGAGGATCGGGCGCTCCGCATCATATGAGAAGCTGACGTTCTCGAACACGACTTCGGCGGAGCCCACTTTCAGGGGCCTGGCGTCCGGCTTGTCCTTGATCTCGGCATTGACCTTGAGAAGCGTGAACATCTGCTCGACGTCGATCAGCCCCTGCTTGATTTCGCGGTAGGACGAACCGATGAAGTTGAGCGGCATGTAGAGCTGGATCATCAGCGCATTGATCATGACGAAGTCGCCGACGGTCGCGTGGCCGGCCTTCACCGCGATCGCCGACATGATCATCACCACGGTGAGGCCGATGGAAAACACCACCGCCTGCCCGGAGTTGAGGACGGAGAGCGACACCCAGGTCTTGATGGCGGCCTGCTCGTAGTTTTCCATCGAGCGGGCGTAGCGCTTCACCTCGTGCTCTTCGTTGCCGAAGTACTTGACGGTCTCGAAGTTGAGAAGGCTGTCCACCGCCTTGGTATTGGCCTCGGTATCGGCCGCGTTCATGTCGCGGCGGATGTTGATGCGCCACTCGGTGGCGGCATAGGTGAAGCCGACATAGGCGATGACGGTAACGAGGATCACCACCGCATAGAGCCAGCCATATGACCATGCGAGGATGCCGGCGACGAGGGCAATCTCGAGGATCGTCGGGAAGGTGTTGAACAGCGAGAAGCGCAGGACCGTGTCGATGCCCATGGTGCCGCGCGACACGATGCGCGACAAGCCGCCGGTGCGGCGCTCAAGATGGAACTTGAGCGACAGCGCATGCAGGTGGCGGAAGGTGCGCACCGCCAGTTCCTTCACCGCGCGCTGGCTGACCTTGGCGAAGACGGCATCGCGGATCTGCGCCAGCACCACCATCATGATGCGGGCGAAGCCATAGGCCAGAACGAAGAACACGATGGCGGTAATGGCTGTGGTGGCGACGTCCGCCTTGCCGGTCAGCGCATCGGTTGCATATTTGAAGGCATAGGGGGCCGCCACGGTGACAAGCTTGGAGAGGACCAGCGCCACCAGCGAGAAGACCACCCGTGCCTTGAGGCCCGGGTGGCCTGCCGGCCAGAGATAGGGAAGCATGTCACGCAGGATGGACCATTCGTCGCCATCCATGGCAACTGGCTTTTCGATGCTCGGGGGCGTCCTGCGGCTCATGTCAGGAGCATATAGGTAGCCCGAGCCCCCTTGCGAAGCGGAAACTACTGTCCGGCGGCGCCGTTTTCCTCAGGCTTCAGTTGGTCACGGCGCTTCGGGTCGACCGATTCCGAGGTCGCCGCTACGTTTGGTGTCTTGAAGACCTGGCCCGGATAGATGCGGTCCGGGTTGCGGATCTGGTCCTTGTTCGCCTCATAGAGCATGGTGAACTTGGAACCGTCGCCATACAGCACACGCGAAATCCGCCACAGGTTGTTGCCAGGCTGGATGACCACACGGCCGTCCTTTGGCTTGGCCGGGGTGGCGGCGGCGGGTTGCTGTGCGGGTTCGGCATCGGTCTTGGTCGAACCATCAGTCTGGGGCGGCTGGGTGGCCTCAACCACCTTGTTTTGCTGCTCGCGAACGAAGGGCACCTCGACCCGGTTCAGGACCTTGCCCTCAGCATCCAGACCATCGACACGCAGCGTATGGACACCCGGCGTGACCTGGGCCGTGGCCGAGAAACTCCACCGGCCCTCTGCACCCACCGGAGCATCGCCAATGAAGGCGTTGTCGATATAGACGCGCGCCACGTTGCCCTCGTTGCCCTGGCCGGAGAATACGATATTGCCAGCCGAGTCGTAGTCGACGGCGTCGATGCTGACGAGCTTGGCCGGCTTTTCCACGGCCGGTGTCGTGGCGGGGACAGCAGCCGCCTCCTGCTTCACTTCGGGCTTCTGAAGCACGCGGGTGGGCTGGTCCGGACTGACGACGGCGACCAGCGCTTCCTGCGGTT
Organism: Bradyrhizobiaceae bacterium; assembly: GCA_947475225.1. Classification (GTDB taxonomy): domain Bacteria; phylum Pseudomonadota; class Alphaproteobacteria; order Rhizobiales; family Aestuariivirgaceae; genus Aestuariivirga. Next base: position 5,853 of record CANJMQ010000081.1, on the reverse strand, counting down.
GCTCGGCGGCGGGCACGATGACCGCGACGCTCTGCTGGGAGGAAATGGCCTCGGTAGCCCCCTTGGGTGTGGCTTCAAGCGTCAGCGCGCCGCTGCCGACGGGGAGCGGGGTATCCGGCACGATGACGAAGGCGCCGTCACTGTTGGCCGTCGTCTCGCCGATCACCTTTCCATCGAGTTCTACGACGACATCGGAGCCCGCCGGCGCCGTTCCGGCAATCACGGCTTCACCGGTCTTTTCCACCCGCACCGTGTCGAAGGCGGGAACATTGGTCTGGTCGGTGTCGTTGCCTGCCGCCGGCTGCTCAGGCTGGGCGGCCGCTGTCTGCTGGCTTGTGTCAGCTGCCGGAGCCTCTGCAGCAGGCTGTTCGGTGGTCGCCGGGGCCGTTGCGGCGGGCTGCTCCGCCGGGGCTTCAGTGGCAGGCTGCTCGGTGGTCGCTGGCGCCGTTGCGGCGGGCTGCTCCGCCGGGGCCTGTATGGCAGGCTGTTCAGTGGTCGCCGGTGCCTCGGTCGCAGCCTGTTCGGTGGTCGCCGGGGCCGTGGCGGCGGGCTGCTCGGCAGGTGCTTCGGCGGCGGGCGTGGCGGGCGGCTCGGCAGGCTTGGGAGCTTCCGGAGTGACGGCTGGCTGTTCAGGAGCCTTGGGGGCTTCCGTAGCGGGGGCCGTGGCCACCACCTCGGGCTTGTGGCCCATCCACTGGTCGCGGGTCAGCCCGGCGACGCCGGCCGCCGCCACAATGCCGAGGCCCGTGAGCACCACAATCGGGGTCTTGTTCTGCATGTCTCTGCTATTCCCAATATCGCCTCGCCCGAGGCGGATTAGCCCCTTCACAGGGAGGTTTCCTTGCCCTTCATAAGCCGCTGTTCCAATTTAGGCAAAGATTTGCGAAAGGAACAACCAGCACGCGGCGGTATGAACCGCAGCGATTCGCACCACTCCGGGAGACCTTACATGAGCCCAGCCCGTAAACTTTGCGTCTATTGCGGATCCGGCAACGGCCGGAACCCGGCCTACATGGCCGCGGCACGGACGCTGGGGAAAGCCATGGCCGATGCCGGAGTCGGGCTGGTCTATGGCGGTGGCAGCCTTGGGTTGATGGGGGAGGTCGCCCGCTCGGTTCTGGAAAACAGCGGCCATGTGACCGGCATCATCCCGGAGTTCCTGGCCAACCGCGAGCACATGCTGACGGATGTCAACGAGCTCGTCGTCACCACCGACATGCACGAGCGCAAGATGACGATGTTCGCGCGATCGTCGGGCTTCGTGGCGCTGCCTGGCGGCCTCGGCACGCTGGAAGAACTCGCCGAGATTTCGACATGGGCGCAGCTCGGCCAGCACCACAAGCCGATCATCCTGTGCAATGTCGAGAACTACTGGGAGCCCCTTGTGACGCTGTTCAACCACATGCGGGCCGAGCGCTTCATCCGCGAGGGACTGGAGTTCGGCATGGACGTGGTGAAGCGCGCCGAAGACGTGGTGCCGGTCTTCGAGCGTCGCTTGAAGTCGACGCCCGAACTGGTGCCGGACCAGCCGCTGCTCAACAAATTGTAAGCGTCAGATTGAGCATGATCCTGCCGCACGAGCGGCTCCCCCTTTTGCCGATCATGCTCTAGGCGGCCTTGCGCCGCTGCCAGTCGTCGCGGATCGCGGCGGCCGAGAAGATCGCCAGCGCCGTCCAGATGATGATGAAGGACACAAGCTTCAGCGTGCTCATCGGCTCGTGGAAGATGAACACCGCTGTGAGGAACACCAGCGACGGCGAGATATATTGCAGGATGCCGGCCGTCGAATAGCGGATGCGGCGGATCGAGGCGGTGAACAGGATCAAAGCCGCCGCCGTCATGGCGCCGCAGCCCATGAGCATCAGCGTGCTGAAGGCATCCGTCCCGAAATGCGCCTGGCCCTTCGACATCAGGTACCATTCGGCAATCAGCAGAGGCGGCGTGACGATGGCCGTCTCGACGAAGAAGCCCTGGGTGGGCCCTACGGGGATCGTCTTCCGCAGGAAGCCATAGAGACAGAAGGTGGAGGCGAGCATCAGTCCGAGCCACGGCACATGGCCCAGCGCCCAGGTCTGGATCAGCACGGCGATCGTTGCCAATGCGAGAGCTACCTTCTGCGGCATGGTGAAACGCTCACCGAGGAAGAGATAGCCCATCACCACGTTCAGGAGCGGATTGATGAAATACCCGAGGCTCGATTCCAACGTGCGCCCTGCCTGGATGGACCAGACATAGAAGCCCCAGTTGAAGACGATGAGCCCTGCGGTGAGGGTGAGGATGGCAAGGTGCCTGGGGTTCTTCACTGCGCGCCAGACGTCACCCCACTGGCCCATGTACCAGACGACGGCCGCCGCGATGGGCAGCGCCCAGACACCGCGGTTCACCGCGATCTCGACGGGAGAGATGTAGCGGATCTGGCCGAAGTAGACGGCCATGCCGCCCCACACGAGATGCGCACCGATGGCCAGCAGTACGCCGATTTCGGCGCTGCTCAGCGAGCGGGAGGCAGGCTTCTGATGGGCAACGGTCATGGGGCCGTTTAGACCCGCGCGGGCTGAGAGGGCAAACCCACCGCGGACATGGCCTCATGCCTGCGGCACATGACCTTCATTCGTCATTCCTCTCCCTGCTGACGCGGGGGCGAGGAATTGGAGGTGTCAGTCGGCCGTCACCCCTTCGCGTACCAGCTTGTAGACCAGCGCGTCAGAGAGCGCCTGGAAGGAGGCTTCGACGATATTCGGGGAAACACCGACGGTGAACCAGCGGTTGCCCTTGCCATCCCGGCTCTCGATCAGCACGCGGGTGGTTGCCCCGGTGCCGCCGTTGAGGATGCGCACCTTGAAGTCCGAGAGTTCCATATCGTCGATGAAGCGCTGGTACTTGCCCAAGTCCTTGCGCAGCGCCACGTCCAGAGCGTTGACGGGGCCGTTGCCCTCTCCGGCATTGAGATAGACCTGGTCGTCAACCTTCACCTTGACCACCGCCTCCGAGATCATCTCCTTGTCGCGCTCCTCGACGATGACGCGAAAGGACAGGACATCGAAATACTTCGGCACTGTGCCAAGTGCCCGGCGGGCGAGAAGCTCGAAGGAGGCGTCCGCGCCGTCATAGGCATAGCCCATAGCCTCGCGCTCTTTCACGTCGCGCAGCAAGCCGTCGAGACGGGGATCGTCCTTCGACACTTCAAGCCCGGTACGCTGCAAGGCGGCAATGAGGTTGGACTTGCCGGCCTGGTCGGAGACCAGCACCTGGCGACGGTTGCCGACCGATTCCGGCGGCACATGCTCATAGGTCTCAGGCTCCTTCGCCAAGGCGGAGGCATGAATGCCAGCCTTGGTGGCGAAGGCACTCTTGCCCACGTAAGGCGACTGCTTGTTGGGCGAGCGATTGAGGAGTTCGTCGAAGGCCCGCGATATATGCGTGAGGCGCTGCAGGCGCTCGGCGTCGATCCCCGTTTCGAAGCGATCGGCAAAATGCGGCTTCAGCACGAGCGTGGGGATGATGGACACGAGATTGGCGTTACCGCAACGCTCGCCGATGCCATTGAGTGTGCCCTGGATGTGGCGCACGCCCGCATCCACGGCGGCCAGCGAATTGGCCACCGCCTGTTCGGTGTCGTTATGGGCATGGATGCCGAGATGGCTGCCCGGCACGTGGTTGGTGACGTGGCGGACAATGGTCGCCACTTCGCTCGGTAGCGTGCCGCCATTGGTGTCGCACAGCACCACCCAGCGGGCCCCTGCCTTGTAGGCGGTCTCCGCACAGGACAGCGCATAGCCCGGGCTGGCCTTGAAGCCGTCGAAGAAATGCTCGCAGTCGATGAGCACTTCCTTGCCGGCAGCCTTCGCGGCCTCGACCGTCTGGCGGATCGACTCGAGGTTCTCCTCGTTGGTGCAGCCCAGCGCCACGCGCACGTGATAGTCCCATGACTTGGCGACGAAGCAGGCGGCCTTTGACTTGGCATGGAGCAGCTGCTGGAGGCCTGCATCGTTGGACACGGAGCGCCCGGCCCGCTTGGTCATGCCGAAGGCCGTGAAGGTGGCGCGCGTCTTGCGCTCGGTGGCAAACAGCGCGGTATCCGTCGGGTTGCCGCCCGGGTAGCCACCCTCGATATAGTCCACGCCCATCTCGTCCAAAAGGCCCATGACGACGAGCTTGTCCTCGAGCGAGAAGTCGATGCCTGGCGTCTGCTGGCCATCGCGAAGCGTGGTGTCAAACAGGTAGATGCGTTCGCGGGCCATCACAGGCACTCCTTCACACGGCTGTCATCCCGGCGAAGGCCGGGATCCAGCTTCGGACAGCAACCCAGCGGAAAGCTGGATCCCGGCCTTCGCCGGGATGACGGGATATTGGGGGAGACTGCGGGGATCACCGTTTCACCTCCCAGCTCGTCGTGCCGTCCTTGTTGTCCTTGATGGCGATGCCCATCGAGGCGAGCTCATCGCGGATGCGATCGCTCTCGGCCCAGTTCTTCGCCTTGCGGGCATCGAGACGGGCGGTGATGAGAGCATCGATTTTGCCAGTGTCCTGAACTTCATACCCATAAGAATAAACATCCAGAGCGGATTCTCCGCTCCACAGCCCGAGGAATCGAAGTGCAGCAGCCATTGTGGTGGCTGAGTGGGAATCCCGGTTCGGGCGACCAGTCCGGTATAGTGCGTGGAGATAACTGATCGCCGCGGAGAAATTGAGATCATCTGTAAGGGCCTCAAGAAGTTCAGCCGGAGGCGCACCGTTGTGATCGAAACCGGTGGCCATTTCGATCCAGTCCTTGAGCACAATTCGCGCTTCCACGAGCCGATCAACGGTCCAGTCAATGGGTTGCCGATAGTGGGTCATCATCATGGCGAGGCGAAGGACCTTTCCATGCCACATATTCGAACCGAAGTTGCGGGTGGTCATCAGCTCGTTGATGGTGAAGAAGTTGCCGAGGCTCTTCGACATCTTCTGGCCTTCGACCTGCAGGAAGCCGTTGTGCATCCAGATATTGGCCATCACGGCTGTGCCGAAGGCGCAGCGCGTCTGGGCGATCTCGTTCTCATGGTGCGGGAAGATGAGATCGAGGCCGCCGCCGTGGATGTCGAAGACTTCGCCAAGATAGCGGTTGCTCATGGCGGAGCACTCGATGTGCCAGCCCGGCCGGCCGCAACCCCACGGGCTCACCCAGCCCGGCTCATCGTCGGACGAGAGCTTCCAGAGCACAAAGTCCGCCGGGTTCCTCTTGTGCGCGTCGACGGCGATGCGGGCACCGGCCTGCTGGTCCGCGAGGTTCCGCTGCGACAGGTGGCCATAGTCCGGCATGGAGTCGACGCTGAACAGCACCTCGCCCGCCGCCTGATAGGCATGGCGACGGCTAACGAGCATTTCGATCATCGCGATCATTTGCGGAATATTGTCGGTGGCGCGGGGCTGAATGGTGGGCTGCAGGCAACCCAGCTTCTCGACGTCCGCAAAGAACTGGTTGGCAGTCTTCTCGGTGACGTTGCGGATGGCGTCGTTCAAGGGCAGGTTCGGAAAGTCCCTGAGCGCGCGGGCGTTGATCTTGTCATCGACGTCAGTGATGTTGCGGACATAGGTCACGTGAGCATCGCCATAAACCTGCCGCAGCAGGCGAAAGAGAAGATCGAAGACGATGACCGGCCGCGCATTGCCGATGTGGGCGAAGTCGTAAACCGTGGGGCCGCAGACATACATGCGCACGTTCGCAGGGTCGAGCGGGACGAACTCTTCCTTGGTGCGGGTCAGCGTGTTGTAGAGGCGCAAAGACATGTCGATCCTCAGGCTTGCCGGCCCGGGTACGCTTTGTCTTGGATTTAGGTCAAAGGGCGCCCTGCCAGCGGATGTGAGCTAGCT
>CANJMQ010000080.1 GCA_947475225.1 Bradyrhizobiaceae bacterium | reverse complement strand
TGTAATCATGCCGTCATCAACCGAGCCAAGTGGAATTTACAGCAACTTTCGGACTTGACCTCAAGCTGTCTTTTGCGTCTGGTTCATCAGTCAGGCAGTCATAGGTGGACAAAACGTCCTGCCAGTCGCTGCGGTCGGATAGTTTCCATGGGTATTTGCGGCGAGGTGATAGGCAGTCCCAGTCAGCTTCCTGCCAGTAGTGTTTCTTCTCGGTCATTGGCTCCTAGGTCTTTGCGTGATGCTGGTGGCGGAGCTACGGAGACGGGCTATCTAAAGGAATGTAGGTTCTCAATCTTCTCTCTGCTGGCTGCGTGGGAGAGGTAAAACCGCTCTAGTTGCGAAACGCTCGTCAGGGCGTTCCTCGCCAGCATGAAGATGTCTACGTTATTGCCGCGCAGGAATCTGTACATCAACGCGGAATGTCGGAGGCTGTAAATTGTCCTGTTCCGACCAAGCCTATCTTTTCTCAGTTCAGCCTTGTTGAGAACGAACTCAAACTGCCGTCTGATGGTCTGAAGAGCATAGTTGCGGTTCTGGTATTGCGGAAAGAAGACGAAATCGTCTGGCTTTCCGAAGCCTTGCTCTCTTTGACGTTCCCTCAAGCGTTCATATACCACCGCAGCGACGGGCATCGAAATGCTCTCGCGCACAACGGTCTTTGAGTTAGGCGGTATGATGGAGAGGTACCGAACCGTACTCTTCTCCTTCTTGTTTGTTGCGATTTCCACATCGCGGTGGCGCAGGAGTTTTAGGTCGCTCGGTCTCACAAAGACATTCATGCCGAAAATGATGAAGTCATAAATTTCTTCTGTGAGGGCGACACCGCGAACGGATAGCCCGTCCTGAGCAAGAGACTTCGCCTTGATACGAAGCTGTCGGTACTCTTGAGTGCTGAAATACGGACGCGGGTTGTCTTTCTTTCTTATTATGGGGAAGGGCGGCAGGGCTTTGAGGTAGCCTCGCTTCTGGGCTTCTGTGAGCACCTTGCGGATGACGATGAGGTGTTTCGCAATGGTGGAGGGGCTGAGTTTCTTCCTCTTACCGAGGTCAGCGATGTAGTCATCCAGTGTTGACGCTGAAATGGAGCTAACTCCCATCATCCCAAAGAACGGCAGAATGTCAGCCTTCAGCTTCCTGTTGTCTTCAACATTTATCCGCTCATCCCGCTGACCTGTAGCAACGAGGGTTTCTTGCTGGCGGATTAGGTGCTGGGAGCAGGCGTAGAAGGTGTCTGTGTGGACGCTGATATCGAGCCGCTGATTGATCCTGATGCTGTCATAAAGCGACTTGGCAAACTCTATGGCTTCTTTCCTAACAGCCGTGCCAGCGCTCTTACGAACGTACTTCCGATCCACGAACATGCGGACTTGCCAGAAGCTTGATGCGGGAATGCGATAGAGTTGCAGGGAATCTGGGTACCCAGGAACCGTTTGGACATCGAACGGTGTCGTTCTGCTAGCCATGTATGTAAAGTATGAAAGGTTGTAGCTACATACAACCGATTTTCTCACCTTCTCTAAGTAATTGATTTTATTAGAGAAGTGGTGCCCAGGACCGGAATCGAACCAGTGACACGCGGATTTTCAATCCGCTGCTCTACCAACTGAGCTACCTGGGCGCCAGATAAGTGGCGGGTGTATAGGAGATCGTCCTGCGGCTGGCAAGAGGAACCTTGGCGGTCTCGGCAGACCTTGATATTTCCGCAAAATCAATGGTTTGCCGCAGACAAGAAAACATTCCTCAGCGGTCCCTGCGAAAGTCAAATGAGCCGGCTGGCGCATTGCGGATGTGGCTTGCGTTCGAGGATGGGCGGTCCTGGACGAGCAGCGCAACAGCAAGCATGTGCAGCGCCATGCACGGGTCTCTGTGGCGAGCATCCGCAACGTAGAAGGCTGATCAGCGCTTTGTTGCCTGCAGGGAAAAGGCAACCGGCATCTTCGGCATGCCCTCGGGCATCATCCACATGCGGCGGCGGCCCTCCACGGGCACCATCCATGGCGCGAAAGCCCAAGCCAGCCGCTCATGCTCGTTCAGCCGCTCGATGGAAAGGCCCGCATCGATCACTGAGTTGACGACCGCCGACAGCGGATGCAGCCACTCATGCGTCACCGGGTGTGCGATCCTGGCGGTGTCGCCGGTGTAGGTCGTGTGCTCGTTCATGGTCAGCGGCTGGTCTGGCGGGTTCGTCCAGTCGAAACCGATGCGCAGGCCCTCTGCCTTCTCATCGACCTGCATGAAGGTGGGGTGACCTTCGAGCAGATACAGGCGGCCGCCAGGCTTCAGCAGTGACGACACGACCTCCGCCCAGCGCCGGATGTCCGGCAGCCAGCCGATGGCGCCCCAGGTGACATAGACCATGTCGAACAGGCCATCGATGAGCTGGCGGGCATCATAGACATTGCCTTCGACGAAGCGGGCATCGAGACCCGTCTTCTCCGCCAGCATGCGTGCCGCGGCGATGGCCCTGGGCGAGAAGTCGAGGCCCACGCAGCTGGCCCCGCGCCGGGCAAGGCACAGCGTGTCGATGCCGATGTGGCACTGCAGGTGCGCAATGCGCAGCCCTGCAACATCGCCGATCTCCTCATGCTCGATGTCGTGGAGATTGTCTTCGCCGCCAAGGAAGGCGTCGATGCGGTAGCCGCCCGCTTCATCCCGGATGTGGATGTCGGCGCGGTCATCCCAGTTCAGGCGGTTCTGCGCAAAATAGGCGTCAGTCATGGCGATGGCTCCTCGGCCAAAACAAAAGGGCCGGGAAAACCCGGCCCTCTCGAAACGTTGCAGCGGACCCTCGGGTCCTGGTTTTACTCAGCGGCCTTTTCGGCAGCGGCAGCGACCAGGCCCATGGCCTTCTGCTTCTCGGCGATACGCGCCGACTTGCCGGTGCGGCCGCGCAGGTAATAGAGCTTGGCGCGGCGGACAGCACCCCGGCGCACGACCTTGATCGAGTCGATCATCGGGGAGAAGATCGGGAACACGCGCTCCACGCCTTCGCCGTAGGACATCTTGCGAACAGTGAAGTTCTCGTTCAGGCCGCCGCCTGAGCGCGCGATGCACACGCCTTCATAGGCCTGAACGCGCGAACGCTCGCCTTCCTTGACCTTCACATTCACGATGACGGTGTCGCCCGGGCCGAATTCCGGCACGGCGCGCTGGGCGGCCACGACTGCGGCCTGCTCTTTTTCGAGCTGAGCGATGATATCCATGACTTACTGTCTTCCTTAAAGGGATGGGGGCCTATAGCCCCAACCCGGTTCAAAATCAAATCTTTCCCGACTCGTGCGCTTTCCACAGGTCGGGCCGTCTGGCCTTGGTCAGGGTGTTCCTCTGTTCGTGCTTCCACCGGGCGATTGCCTTGTGGTCGCCGGAGAGGAGAATCCCAGGAATTTCAACACCTTCCCAGCTGTTGGGCTTGGTGTAGTGCGGGTGCTCCAGAAGCCCCCCTTCAAAACTTTCCTCGTCGCCCGAGGCCTGTTTGCCCATGACGCCGGGCAGCAGCCTGACGATGGCATCGAGCAGCACGATGGCCGCGGGCTCGCCGCCCGACAGCACGTAGTCCCCGATCGAGACCTCGCGTAAGCCGCGCTTCTCGATCACCCGCTCGTCCACGCCCTCGAAGCGGCCGCAGACGATGAGGCAACCCGGGCCTGCGCTGAGCTCGCGCACCAGCCCCTGGGTCAGGGGCTCGCCGCGCGGGCTCATCAGGAGCCGGGGGCCTTCCTCCGGCACGGCGTCGATCGCCGCTGCCAGCACGTCAGGCTTCAGCACCATTCCGGCGCCACCGCCCGCCGGGTGGTCGTCCACCGTGCGGTGGCGGTCCGTGGCGGAGGCCCGGATGTCGCGTGCCTCAAGAGACCAGATGCCCTGCTCGAGCGCACGGCCCGCAAGCGACTGGCCCAGCGGCCCCGGAAACATCTCCGGAAACAGCGTCAGCACGGTGGCCTTGAAGCTGGGGGCCTTGAAGCTCACGGCTTCTCCTCCCCGCGCTTTTCCTCCACGTCGAGGAAACCCTCCGGCAGGTCCACCACGACCTTCTCCTCGCCTGCCGCCAGCACATACTGGTCGGCGTAGGGGATCAGCACCGTGTCCTTCCGGCCCTCGATCTTCACGTCGATCAGGTCGCCTGCGCCATAATCCGCCACGTCGATGATCTCGCCCAGAAGCGAGCCATCGGCAAGGTGAACCGGCACCCCGATGAGGTCATGAACATAGACCTCGTCGTCTTCCGGCTCGGGAAGCCTCTCGCGCGGCACGAACAGTTCCGTGCCCCTGAGCGCCTCCGCGGCATTGCGGTCGGTCACACCCTTCAGGATGGCGATGAAGCCTTCCTTGTTCGGCCTGACCCTGGTGATCTCGATCTTGCGGCCCGCCGCCGTTTCGAGCGGCGAGTAGGACGCGATGGCGGAGGGATCGGCGGTGAAGCTTCTGAGCTTCACCTCGCCCCTGATGCCGTGCGCACCGGTGATGGCGCCGACAAGAACCATGTCGCGCGGCGCCATCGATCAGTCTTAGCCGTTGGCGGCGGCAGCTGCGGCGGTCGCGGCGGCCTTCTCGCGCTCCTGGCGCTTCTTGCCCGGGAGTGCCTTGTTCGGGTTGTTGCGGGCTTCGCGCTTGGCGATGCCGGCCTTGTCGAGGAAGCGCAGCACGCGGTCGGTGGCTTGCGCGCCCTTCTTGAGCCAGGCGGCGGCCTTTTCGCCGTCGAGCTTGACGCGGTTGGGGTCATCCTTCTTGAGCATCGGGTTGAACGCGCCGACCACGTCGATGAACTTGCCGTCACGGGGTGCTGCCGCGTCGGCGATCACGATGTGGTAGTAGGGGCGCTTCTTGGTGCCTGCGCGGGCGAGTCTCATCTTCACGGCCATGTAAGTTCTCCTTTAATCCGTGTTCTGATCAATTCACTTCTTCTTGGCCGGAAATCCCGGCAATCCCTTGAAGGGCGATCCGCCACCCAGCCCCGGCAGATTGCCGAGACCGGGAAGCCTTCCCGCCCCGAGGCCCGGAAGCCCCGGCATGGAGGGAAGCGAGCCACCCTTCATCATGTCCTTCAGTTCATCCGGCAGCGCATTGGGGTCGAGCCCTGCGAGTTCTGCCTGCATCTTCTCGAGCTCGGCGGCATCGGGTGCGCCCTTGCCCATCATCTTGCCGAACAGGCCCTTGCCCTGGCCCATCTGCTTCATCATGCCGGCCATCTGGATGTGCATCTTCAGCAGGCGGTTGATTTCCTCGACCTTGGTGCCCGAACCTGCGGCCACGCGCTTCTTGCGCTTGGCATCCATCGTCTTGGGGTTCCGGCGCTCATAGGGCGTCATCGAGCTGATGATGGCCATCTGCCGCTTCAGCAGCTTGTTGTCGAGGTCCATGCCTTCGACCTGCTTCTTGATCTTGCCCATGCCCGGAAGCATGTTCATGACACCACCCATGCCGCCCAGCTTCTGCAGCTGCTTCAGCTGGTCGGACAGGTCATCGAGATCGAAGGCGCCCTTCTTCATGCGCTCGGCGATCTTCTGCGCCTTGGCCTGGTCGAAGTTCAGCGCGGCCTTCTCGACCAGCGACACGACATCGCCCATGCCGAGGATGCGGCCGGCGATGCGCTCGGGGTGGAAGTCCTCGAGGCCGTCGAGCTTTTCGCCCGTGCCCATGAGCTTGATGGGCTTGCCCGTCACCTGCCGCATCGAGAGGGCCGCACCGCCACGGCCATCGCCGTCGATGCGGGTCAGCACGATGCCGGAGACGCCGATCTTTTCGTCGAAGTTGCGTGCGAGGACGACGGCGTCCTGGCCGGTGAGCGCGTCGGCCACGAGCAGCGTCTCGTTCGGCTTGACGATGTCGCGCACGGCAGCGGCTTCCGCGAGCAGTTCCTCGTCGATCGACAGGCGGCCCGCAGTGTCGAGCATGACCACGTCATAGCCACCCTTGCGGGCTTCCGACATCGCACGCTTCGCGATCTCGACCGGCTGCTGGCCGGGAACGATGGCGAGCGTGTCGACCTTCACCTGGCGGCCGAGAATGGCGAGCTGCTCCTGGGCGGCGGGGCGCCTGGTGTCGAGCGAGGCCATCAGCACGCGGCGCTTGTCGCGCTCGGTGAGGCGCTTGGCAATCTTCGCCGTGGTGGTCGTCTTGCCGGAGCCCTGAAGGCCCACCATCAGGATGGCGACGGGCGGCGAGGCGCGCAGGTTGAGGGCGGTGTTCTCACCGCCGCCCAGCGTCTCGACCATCGCATCATGGACGATCTTGACCACCATCTGGCCTGGCTTCACGGACTTCACGATCTCGGCGCCAACCGCCTTCTCGCGTACCTTGTCGGTGAAGGTCTTCACCACCTCGAGCGCCACGTCAGCCTCGAGCAGCGCGCGGCGCACTTCGCGCAGCGCGTCCTCGACGTCGGCATCCGACAGGGCACCGCGTCCGGTGATCTTGTCCAGAATGCCCGACAGGCGGTCGCTTAAGGTGTCAAACATGGTCCGTATCCTTTGGCCCAAACGAACTTTGCACCCAGGAGCGAAACTCGCTGCCGGATGTTGACCGCCTCACCTCCCGGGAATGTCAGAACCCCATGTGTGAGACCGCCTGAAGACGTTCAAGCCGTCGTGTGATGGACGGGGACATAGGGGAAATGGGGCAAGGAGTCAAATTCCGGGGGGTGGAGACCGGAGCCGGGCGGGGCGCCCGCGGGTATCGCCCGCACTGCCGTCATCCCGGCGAAGGCCGGGATCCCGCTTCGTATCCTCAGAGGCGGTCTCCATGTCCCGTAGAGATGGCATACAGCCGCCCTATTGGTGTTTTGGCTAGGGGAGTAGCGGGGTACTTTATCGCCAAAAAGCAATCGTTACGAAGTCAACTGTGATGGCCTTCCCTCTGGGTGCGGCCCGAAGCGGGATCCCGGCCTTCGCCGGGAGGACGGCATTGGCGGGCATCTATCTCATCAGGAAGCGAAAATCGCCTCCAGCTCCGTCCTCATCGCACCCGGGTCCGCGTCGATCCCGGTCCAGTACTTCACCCCGATCACGCCCTGGTTGATCAGCATCCCCAGCCCGTCGATGACCGTACAGCCCTGTGCCCTGGCATCGCGCAGGAAGCGGGTGTCCGGCGGGTCGACGATGACGTCCGCCACCACCATGCCGGGCTTGAAGGAGGAGAGATCGACGTCCAGTGGCTGGTTGCCGTTGGCGAGCCCGATGGAGGTGGCGTTGACCACGATGTCGGTACCGTCGGGCACGCGGTAGGCCTTCGGCCAGACCACCAGCTGCGTGGGCGTTTTCGTCTTTTCGTTCAACAGCTTGACGAGTGGCTCGGCGCGTGCCGCCGTGCGGTTGACGATGGTGAGGGACTTGGCCCCGGCAAGCGCCAGTTCGACCCCGATGGCGCGCGCCGCACCGCCTGCCCCGAACATCACGATGGACTTGCCCTTGGGGTCCACCACCTCCAGCAGCGACTTGAGGAAGCCCTTGCCGTCGGTGTTCTCGCCGATGAGCTTTCCGTTGCGGTTCACCGCGCAGTTGACGGCGCCCATGATGGCGGCACTCTCGCCCAGCCCGTCAAGGTGCTGGATGACCTCCACCTTGTGCGGGATCGACAGGTTGAAGCCGCGCCAGCCCATGGCGCGCGCGCCCCTCACGGCGTCGGCCAGCTTCCCGGGGGGCACCTCGCAGTTGATGTAGCGCCAGTTGAGGCCATGGTGGCGGAAGGCCGCCTCGATCATCGCCACGGTAGGGTTGCCATTTGATCCTTCGGAGAAGGAACCCACCAGTTCGCTCGTGAAATCCCGTGCCGCCATTGTGCCCTCCCGTTTTGCCGCAAGCTATCATCTATCGGTGGTCTAGCAATCCTCAAGGCTTTTCCCATATAAGGCCCCCATGCCAGCGGCCTCACCCCTGCATTTTCGCAAGATGAACGGGCTTGGAAACGACTTCGTCGTTTTCGATGCGCGAAAGCGCCCGCTTGCCATGGACGAAGCCCGGGCCCGCGCCATTGCCGACCGCAGCACGGGCATCGGCTGCGACCAGCTCATCGTGCTGGAGCCCTCGCCCAAGGCCGACGTCACCATGCGCATCTGGAACAATGAGGGCGGCGAGGTCGAAAGCTGCGGCAACGCCACGCGCTGCATCGCTGATATTCTCTTCGACGAGAAGAAGGCGTCGCGCGCCACCATCGACACCAAGGGTGGCTTCCTCGTCGCCGATAAGGGTGGCGACCGGCTGGTGACGGTCGACATGGGCGCACCCCGCTTCGACTGGCAGGACATTCCGCTCTCCCAGAAGTTCCACGACACGCGCTACATCGACCTGGCAGTGGGCCCGGTCGAGGCGCCGCTAATCGACCGGCCCTCGGTGGTCAATGTCGGCAATCCGCACTGCATTTTCTGGGTTGGGGACCTCGACGTCGTCGACCTCGCAAAGGTCGGCCCGATGCTGGAGCATCACCCGCTGTTCCCGAAGCGCGCCAACATCACGCTCGCCCGCATCGATGACCGCAGTCATGTGGTCATCAAGGTGTGGGAACGCGGCGCCGGGCTTACCAAGGCCTGCGGCACCGCGGCCTGTGCCGTGATGGCGGCGGGCCATCGCCTCAAGCGGCTGGACGCACAGGCGACCATCACCCTGCCAGGTGGCGACCTCTTCATGGCCATCCGCGAAAGCGACGGGCACATCATCATGACCGGCCCCGTCGAATATGAATTCGAAGGCGACCTGCCGCCGCATCTGGCGGTGTGACGATGAGCGAACCCAAATTCATCACCTTCGGCTGCCGCCTCAACACCTACGAGACCGAGGTGATGAGGAACCATGCCGAGGCTGCGGGCAAGTCGAACGCCATCGTCTTCAACACCTGCGCGGTCACGGCGGAAGCCACCCGGCAGGCCAGGCAGGCGATCCGCAAGGCCCGGGCCGAGAACCCCGATGCCGAGATCATCGTCACCGGCTGCGCGGCGCAGACTGACCCCGAGATGTTCGCGCGGATGCCGGAAGTCTCCCGCGTGCTGGGCAACGAGGAAAAGCTGAAGCTCTCAAGCTGGCAGCACGGCGCCAATGCGCGCGTCTCCGTCTCCGACATCATGGCGGTGAAGACCGCGAAGCCGCATCTCGTCGACGGCCTCAAGGAGCGCACCCGCGCCTTCGTGCAGGTGCAGAACGGCTGCGACCATCGCTGCACCTTCTGCATCATTCCCTTCGGGCGCGGCAACTCGCGCTCGCTGCAGGTGGCTGACGTGGTGGAGCAGGTGCGCCGCCTCGTTGCCTCGGGCTATGCGGAAGTGGTGCTGACCGGCGTCGACCTCACCTCATGGGGCGCCGATCTCGATGGCGCGCCGAAGCTAGGGCTCCTCGCCAATCGCATTCTCAAGACCGTGCCCGAGCTGAAGCGCCTGCGCCTCTCCTCCATCGACTCGATCGAGGCCGATCCGGAGCTGATGGACGTGATCGCGGGGGAAGAGCGGGTGATGCCGCACATCCACCTCTCGCTGCAGTCCGGCGACAACATGATCCTGAAGCGCATGAAGCGCCGCCATGCGCGCGAGGATTCAATCGCCTTCTGCAGCGAGCTCCGCGCCCGTCGCCCCGGCATCGTGTTCGGCGCTGACATCATCGCGGGCTTTCCCACCGAGACGGATGAGATGTTCGAGAACTCGCTCAGGATCATCGATGACTGCGGCCTCACCTATCTCCATGTTTTCCCCTTCTCACCCCGCCCCGGCACGCCCGCCGAACGCATGCCGCAGCTCGACAAGCACCTCATCAAGGAACGCGCTGCCCTGCTGCGCGCCAAGGGCGAGCAGCGGCTCGACCAGTTCCTGAGCCGCGAGATCGGTACGACCCGCCAGGTGCTGATCGAGACAGAGGCCACGGGCCGCACCGAGCATTTTGCGCAGGTGAAGTTTGAAAGCCGCATGGCGCCCGGTGCCATCGTCACCGCCGAGGTCACCGGCCGCGGCGCATCCCATCTCGAGGCCAGGCTCGCCGCATGAGTTTTTTCAGGAAGCTCTTCACCCGCGCTTCGGCCAAGGAGCAGCAGGAGGCCCCGCTGCCTGCCGCCGAAGACGCCGTCGCGGTACCCGAGCCCATTGCTGAGGAGCCGACACCCGCACCCGAAGCTGTGGCCGAACCCGCACCCCGCAGCGGCTGGTTCTCGCGCCTCAGCGAGGGCCTGTCCAAGTCGTCGCGTTCGATCACCGGCTCCATCACCTCGATCTTCACCAAGAAGAAGCTCGACAAGGCCACCCTGCAGGACCTCGAGGACGTGCTGCTGCAGGCCGACCTCGGCCTGCCCATGGCCGAGCGCATCGTCAGGGAGGTGTCGTCGGGCCGCTACGACAAGGAGATCGACCCTGAAGAGGTGAAGCGCATCCTCGCCGACGAGGTCTCGAAGGTGCTGAAGCCCGTCGAGGTGCCCTTCACCTTCGGCTCCGAGAAGCCCTTCATCATCCTGGTCGTCGGCGTCAATGGCGCGGGCAAGACCACCACCATCGGCAAGCTCGGCGCCATTGCGCGGGCCGAGGGCCACAAGGTGATGTTTGCCGCCTGTGACACGTTCCGCGCCGCGGCAATCGAGCAACTCAATGTCTGGGGCGGCCGCATCGGCGCCAAGGTCATGTCGAGGCCCACCGGGGCCGATGCCTCGGGCCTGGCCTTCGATGCGATCGCGGAGGCGAGGGCCGACGGCACCGACATCCTGTTCATCGATACGGCGGGCCGGCTGCAGAACAAGCAGTACCTGATGGACGAGCTCGACAAGATCGTGCGCGTCATCAAGAAACAGGACGAGAAGGCGCCGCATGCGGTGCTTCTCGTGCTCGATGCCACCACCGGCCAGAACGCCATGGCCCAGGCGGATATCTTCACCAAGGTCGCGGGCGTCACCGGCCTCATCATGACCAAGCTCGACGGCACGGCAAGGGGCGGCATCCTGGTGGCCATCGCCGAGCGGTTCAAGATCCCCGTTCACGCCATCGGCGTGGGCGAGAAGATCGAGGATCTGCAGCCCTTTGATGCCGAGGGTTTCGCGCGGGCCATTTCCGGATTGGAGGAAGCATGAGCATCACCTCTAGCCCCAAGATGGGGCAGGGCACCAGGCTTCTCATCGAGATGGGCCCTCTCGTCTGCTTCTTCATCGCCAACTGGAAGGCCGGCATCTACTGGGGTACCGGCATCTTCATGGTGGCCACCGTGATTGCTCTGACAGCCTCCTGGCTGCTCACCCGCAAGCTTGCCATGGTGCCGCTGGTCTCGGGCGTCTTCGTTGCAATCTTCGGCGCCCTCACCCTGTGGCTGCACAACGACCTGTTCATCAAGGTCAAGGTCACGCTCATCAACGCACTCTTCGGCGTCGTTCTGCTGGGTGGCGTGGCTTTCGGGCGGAGCTACCTGAAGCTCATCATGGGCGAGGCGGTGAAACTCTCGGAGGCGGCCTGGCGGACGCTCTCCATTCGCTGGGGCCTGTTCTTCCTCTTCCTCGCAGTGCTGAACGAGATTGTCTGGCGCAGCGTGCCGACCGATACATGGGTCAATTTCAAGGTCTTCGGCCTGCTGCCGCTCACCCTTGTCTTCGCCATTGCCAACGCGCCCTTCATGTCGAAGCACATGATCGAGGACGAGAAGACGTAATCCTGACTCGTCCTCTCCCGCTTTGCGGGAGAGGACGAGGATGATCGGATGACGACAAGCTACAGAGTGTCAACAGTCCCGGTCGGATTGGAAAACGGTGCGAATTCCGCAGTGTCTTGCACGCTCCGATATTGCTGCAGCGCCCATGTCACCGAGGGAAAGGCAATGTCGCCCCACGGGATCTCGTCCCAGCCCACCATCATCACCTCGAGGCTTTCCGGCCCTGCCGAGAACGAAGGGTCCGCGAGGTGTGCGAGATACATGATCTGCACCTGCGCGATGCGCGGGATGGTGTAGACGGCGAGCAGCCTGTCAATCACGATGGACGCATTGGCCTCTTCGCGCGCTTCGCGCATCGCGGCCTGCTCGGCAGTTTCCCCGATCTCCATGAAGCCCGCAGGCAGAGTCCAGAAACCGATGCGCGGTTCGATGGCACGGCGGCACAGCATGATCTTGCCCTCATGCCGCACGATGGAACCCGTCACGATCTTCGGGTTCACGTAATTCACGAAGCCGCAGCTGGCGCAGACATCCCTCTCATGGCTGTCTCCATCGGGAATCTCGCGTCGGAAGTCGGGCGCCTGAGTCTTAATGGCCATCGCTTGTCAAGTGTTGAAATCTGTGTGCGGATCATCTTAACTCAGGTCTGGGCAAAGGGCACCCAGGGAATTTCACACCGCTTTTTGCTTGCAGCGAAAAATCTGAGCCGCTACTTGTTCGCGGCTCCGCGAGGGGATGTCCTCACGCTGTCGAGCAACGGTCATGCCAGAGATGGCGCAGGAATTTTCGCGAGAGCCGGAGACAAGATTCTTCGGACCGCGGGCAGGAGACGGGGCGAATGACAACAACCAAGGACGTGAAGCAATTCTCGCGTTCACCATCACATCTGTTGAAACGGGCGGCACAGTATTCGAACCTCATCTACATGGGCGAGGTCGGCAAGTCGGGCCTCACGCATCGTCAGTTCACGGTGCTGCTCGCCGTCGATGCCAATGATGGCAAGAGCCAGACGGACCTGGTGAAGCTGACCGGCATCGACCGCTCGACCCTGGCTGACCTCGTGGCCCGCCTGCTGGCCCAGGGCTATCTCCAGCGCAAGCGTACCAAGGACGACGGTCGCACCAACGCGATCCGCATCACCACTGTCGGCAAGAAGATGCTGAAGATGGCCCAGCCGGGTGCGGATGAGGTGGACAAGCAGCTCCTCTCCCTGATCCCGTCCTCGGAGCGCAAGTCCTTCATCGACAATCTGGCCGTGCTCGCCGCGGAAATGGACCGCATCGAGGAAAAGGAACCGGCCAAGCCCGTCCGCAAGATCAAGACCCGCAAGCGGGCCTGATCCCCTGTCTCAAGCCTTGTAGATCTCCGCCCGGAAGGCTGCTGCCAGCGCGGCGCAGCGCGGGCCCATGGCCGCCACGTCGCCGTCATCGGGAAAATGCTGCCGGACTTCCGTGCCGATTGACCGTAACGCCTCCGGAACGGGTCGCCCGGTCACCTCATAGGCGCGCATGGCCACGGGGGCGAGGCTGGCGAGGGTGAGGTCCAGCAGTTCACCCGCCTTCTCCTGCTTGCTCCAGGCGAGAAACACCGGCGAGGCCACATCGTCCTGGGCGAAGCCGCCGGATTCGGAGCCAGGCAGCAGGGTGGGCGCCGCCAGCATGCGCATCTCCTCCTCGTAGCCGACCATCGCCATGGCCAGGCAGCCGAGATAGTCGCTGTCGGGATAGCCGAGGAAGGGCGGCAGCAGCGACACCGGACCATCCTGCAGCTTTGCGGCCACGCGCGTGGCGATGACCGCGAGGTTGGCCATGGCCGCGGTCAATGCATCCATTGCGGCAGGCGCCTGCGCATTGTGATAGCCGCCGGTCGAGACCACCTCGTCAGGCCCTATGCGCTCGCCCGCCGGGAAGACCACCGGATTGTCGCTCACCGCGGCCAGCGACTGGCGTGCGATGGTCTCGGCTGCCGACATGGCGCGGTGGGCCTCGCCCAGAATGCGCGGCATGATGCGGATCGACACCGGAGCCTGGTAGGGCCGCCTGTCGCCTCCATGCCCGCCGCCGATGCGCGAGCGCAGGGCATCGAGCGCCCAGGCATCATGCGGGTTGTTCCACAGCCCTTCGAGTTCTTCCGCGAAGTGTCCAAGAGGCGCATTGAAGGCCTCCGCCGCCAGCGCGAAGACATCCGCCACCAACTCCAGTCTCGATCTTGCCGCAAGGGCCGCATCGGCAACCAATGCCGTGGCGGCGGGTGATCCGTTGAGGAGCGAAATCATGTCCTTCTCAGCCAGTTCGACGCTCTGCGTGAGCGGCAGGAAGAGATAGGACAGTGACAGAATCTCGCCCGCGCCACCTTGCCCGCGTGCAGGCACTGGCGGCAGCGACCCGCCATCCAGCAGTGCTGCCACCGCCTCCGCGACATGCGGAGAAAGAGCCGCATGGCCCTCGATCACATTGGCAAGCCGCGCGAACACGATGCCGCGCAGCACGCGCTCCGGCAGCGGGTCACCCCAGGATGTGGCGCGGTAGTGGGTCGGCGCCTTCGCCTGTGCCTTCCGCTCCTCCGGTGTGAGGCGTTTTTTCGCCTGGTGGCCATAGCCGGTGTTGACGCCATAGATGGTGATGTCCTCGCGCTCGATGAGGGCGAGAAAGTCACGCCGCGCTGCTGCGATCTTCCGCCTGGCGGCCTCGCTGAGCATAACGGGCTCGCCGCCCCAGGCCACGCGCTTCGCGGTTTCAAGGGTAAGGTCGGTGCGGCGATCGAGGGTGACGGTCATGAGCTGCTGCCGGGCAGCGGCGTCTTGGCCTTCTCGATCTCACGGGCCATCTCGCCGGCAATCGACTCTTCGGTGAGGGGGCCGATGTGCTTGTAGCGGATCATGCCCTGGCCATCGACGATGAAGGTCTCGGGCACGCCATAGACGCCGAAGTCGATGGCGGTGCGGCCGTCGCGGTCCATGCCGACAGCGGCGAAGGGCTGGCCGAGGGTGTTCAGGAACTCCACCGCGTTCTGCGGTTCGTCCTTGTAGTTCATGCCATAGAGCGTGATGTCCGGCCGTTTGGCGAGTTCGCTGAGCAGGGGATGCTCGATGCGGCAGGGCGCGCACCATGAGGCCCAGACATTGATCACCGTCACCTTGCCCTTCTTCAGGTCCGTGTCGGCGAAGCCGGGCAGGTTCATGCCGTCAACGGGGTTGAGCACGAAGTCCGGCACCGGCTTGTTGATGAGGGCCGAGGGGATTTGATTGGGCGTGCCAGACAGGCCCTTCCAGAACAGCAGCGCGAGCCCGGCGAAGACAACGACCGGCATCAGCACCAGCCACAGGCGGGAGCGCTTCCCAGGGCTGTCAGCACCGCTCATGAGCGGGCCTTCTGGCGCTGCGTATCGAGTCGCTCCAGTTCGTGGCGAAGTCTCCTGTCACGGATCAGGGTGGAGGCGATGAGACCCGCCAGGAATACGAAGCTCAGTGCATAGGAGGCGATGACGAAGCCTGCATGGTTGGCGGAAAAATCCATCAGCGGTCTCCGATCTCGGCAATCTGGATCTGGCGGATCTTGCGGGCCGCGATCTCGGCCCGCATCGCGGTCAGGTGCAGCGCAAGGAACAGGAAGGTGTAGGCGAGCCCCATGACGAGCAGCGGCCACAGCATGGGGCCCGCGATGGTGGGGCCGCCCATGCGGAATACGCTCGCCGGCTGGTGCAGCGAGTTCCACCAGTCGACCGAAAACTTGACGATGGGAATGTTGATGAAGCCCACCAGCGCCACCACGCGCGCCACCATGGCAGCCTTGTGCGGCTCCTCGATCGCGGCCCAGATTGCCATGTAGCCGATGTAGAGCAGCATCAGCACGAACATCGAGGTGAGCCTGGCATCCCACACCCACCATGCTCCCCACATGGGCTTGCCCCACAGCGATCCGGTGGCCAGCGACAGGAAGCAGAACACCGCACCGATGGGGGCTGCGGTCTTTGCCGCCACATCGGCCAGCGGGTGGCGGAAGATCAGCGCCAGGGCACTGGCCAGCGCCATCACCGTATAGACGAACAGCGCCATCCAGGCGGCCGGCACATGCACATACATGATGCGCACCGTCTCGCCCTGCTGGTAGTCGGCGGGTGCGGTCACCAGTGCGCCATAGAGGCCAATGGCGAAGAGCACGATGGTGATCGCCCAGACAGTGGGCAGCGCCGCATTGGCGATTTTCAGGAAACGGGTGGGATTGGCGAGAAACTGCATGATGATGCTTATCTAATGGAGCCGTGTCATTTCAGATAGGACCTCAGTGCCGCAGCCGAGGCAAGGGGGGAGACGACGAGGCTGACCAGCGCGATGGCGCCAAGGATCAGCAGCGAGGCGGTGGTCAGCCCCGGCGCCGCGCCGGGCTGGCTGGCCGAAAGCCCGAAGATCAGCACCGGCACATAGAGCGGCAGAACGAGGATCGAGACCAGAAGTCCGCCGCGCCGCAACCCAACGGTGACGGCTGCGCCGATAGCGGCCAGCAGTGACAGTGCGATCGAGCCCAGCATCATGGCGAGTGCCAGCGGCAGGATGGCCGAGGGCTCGAGGTTGACGAGGAAGCCCAGCAGCGGCGCGGCGATGGCCAGCGGCAGGCTGGTCGACAACCAGTGCGCCACGGCCTTGGCCAGCGCCACCATCTCGAAGGGCACCGGGCCCATGGTCATGATGTCGAGCGAGCCGTCTTCATAATCCTGCTGGAAGATGCGGTCGGCGGAGAGCAGCACCGAGAGCAGCAGCGCGATCCACAAGGCGCCCGGCGCGATGCGCGCCAGCAGCGCCTGGTCCGGCCCGATGCCGATGGGCAGCAGCACGACCACGCTGAGGAAGAAGCCCAGTGCCGTGCCGATACCACCGCCCTGCCGAAGGCTGAGCGTCAGGTCGCGCTTGATGAGGGCGAGGATCAGCTTCATGGCGCGCCCCCCAGCTCGAGGCGCAGATCCGGCTCGCGGCCCAGGGGAACGTGGGTGGCGGCGATGATCATGCCACCGTCGTCCAGCTGCTTTTCCATCACCTTCACGAAGCGCTCGAGCGACGAGGTGTCGAGTCCGACCGTCGGCTCGTCGAGCAGCCACAGCACGCGTGGCACCAGCACGATGCGGGACAGTGCCAGCCGCCGCTTCTGCCCGGCAGAGAGCAGCCCTGCCGGGTAGGTCGCGAGTCGCGACAGGTCGAAGGCGGCCAGCGCGTCATCCACGTCACCGCCACCGAGGAAGTCGCGCCAGAAGGCCAGGTTCTCCTCGACGCTCAGCGCCGACTTCACCGGTTCCTGGTGCGCCACGTAATGTGCCTGCTGGCCGATGGAGAGATCCTCGGAACCACCCTTGAGCGTCAGAGACCCGGTCTGCGCCTCGTTGAGCCCGGCGATGAGGCGAAGGAGCGAGGACTTGCCGGACCCGTTCGGCCCCGACAGCTGCATCAGCTGGCCGGGCTTCAGCGACAGCGCCACGTTGCGGAAGACGATGCGTCCGCCGCGCTCGCAGGTCAGGTCCTGGGCAACAAGTTCCATGCCCCTTGTTCCGAAATGAAGAAGCCCGCGTCAAGCGCGGGCTTCTGACGTGCTGGAATGAGGCCTCGCCTCACACCATGTACTGGCCGCCATTGGCGGAAATCGTCGAACCGGTGATGAAGCCGGCATCATCCGATGCGAGGAACACCACCGCGCGGGCGATTTCCTCCGGTTCGCCCAGGCGGCCCACCGGGATCAGCGGCAGGATGCGCTTGTCGAGAACGTCCTGCGGGATGGCCTTGACCATTTCGGTGCCGATGTAGCCCGGGCAGATGGCGTTGACGGTGATGCCCTTGGCCGCACCTTCCTGGGCCAGCGCCTTGACGAAGCCCAGGTCGCCCGCCTTGGCG
>CANJMQ010000079.1 GCA_947475225.1 Bradyrhizobiaceae bacterium | reverse complement strand
TTGCGCTGGACTGCCGCGGGCATGCTGGAAGCGAAGAAGGGCTTCAGGCGCCTCAAGGCCCACAAGCATCTGCCGTTGCTCAAAGCCGCACTTCAAAGCCATCGTACCGCTCAGACCACCACCCCGACGGTTGACCGCCTCGCTGATGCCGCATAACGTTCAACCAGCAACGCCAGTCTCGGCATTTTCAACAGAGTTCGGGACATCCCCATCAAACGGATAGTGGAAGTCAGGAAGCGTTTGCGATGGCGAACCAGGCGCGCAAGGTCGGAAGCAATGGAGTTTCTATGAACAGCCAAAGCCGATCTTTGCCATGATAAAATGCGGCGGCAGCCGGCAACCCTGCAAAACTGATCGCCGCCGAACGGGTAGGTTGTTCCCAGTCGACAGTAGTTGCCATATTCAGCAGCCGCAGTAGTCCTGTGCCTGAAAACTCGACGATTGATATGCCGTCTGTAGCCTCTGTGAGAGCAAAGCCACCAGCTCTCCAACCTTCATCAAGCAACGTTGGACGACTGGCTACCACTAGGAGACGGTCTCGGGCGATTGCGAGAGCGAAGGCGTCGCCACTCGCCACTGATGTTGCGCCCAGTCCTTGACCTTGTATGCCCAGTTCAAGAAGTGCTGAGGACGTGTTGCCGCTCAACAGCAACAGTTGCAAACCGGGTACAATCCTCATTTCACTTCCGGCGCCATCATCTGATCCGTCGAACCGAGCCGGTGTCCACTTGCGTGTGAAGTCAAACATGAAGACGTGTTCCTTCTGGGTCGATGAAGCACGGTGCAACAATCGTTGCTTCCCGCTCCCTGCCCAGGTACTGGAACTTGACTGTGTCTCCCTGACGTGCCGCCCCGCGCTCGATAAGACCGAGGGCGATGGGCCGTCGTAGGGTAGGGCTAAAATAGCTGGAAGTCACATACCCTACAGATCGAAGTTTGCCGTTCACCCGTTCGATGCCATGGGAGCCGGTAGGTAGCGCCGCTTCACCTTCCGCCACTGCGAGGCCAACGAGCTGGCGTCGGTCTCGACCCATCGCCCAGTCGGTGAACAGCGCGCGGCGACCGACAAACTCGTCCGTCCGCTTGTCACGGGGCCCCGTATGGCCAAGATCATGCGGCATGGTAAGGCCATCGGTGTCCTTGCCGATCACAATGTAGCCCTTCTCGGCGCGCAGGATCATCATCGCCTCGAGGCCGAGGAGAATCCCCCCCAGCGGCGTGCTGGCCCGCCGCATTGCATGGAACAGCAACACGGCCTTTGAGAGTGGCACCGATACCTCAAAGGAGAGATCGCCCGAGAAACTCACCCGCGCCACGCGGGCAGGTCCGCCTTCAAAGCTGCCCAGCACGAAGGCCATGTGCGGGAGTTCTGCCAGACCGATGTCGAGACCGAGGTCCAGTTCCTTCAGTAGCTGACGCGATCTGGGGCCGGTCACCGTGAGCGTCGCCCAACGAGGCGTCGCATTGTGAATATAGACGCGTGATGGGTCGAACTGGTCCTGCCGCCACTCTTCGAGCCGCTGGTACACGCCCTGAACATGCGAGCTGGAGCAGGAGACGACGAAGCGGTACTCGTCCACGCGCGCGATCACGCCGTCATCATAGACTATGCCGGTCTCCTGCAGCATGAAACCATAGCGCAGGCGACCCGGCCTGAGGGTTGAAATCGTACCGTAACTGTTAAAGTCCAGCAACGCCCCCGCATCGGGGCCTATGACGTCGATCTTGCCAAGCGGACTGCCGTCGAAGATGCCAACGGTCTCACGCGCCCTCAGCGCCTCTGCCTGAATGTCAGAGCCGTAGGCTGCAGGACGCAGCCAGCCACCATATTCTCGGAATACTGCGCCGGCTGCGCGGTGTTCCGGCTCAAGCGCGAGGCGCCTCACCGGATTGAAGAGTTCGCCATGGCGGACGCCAGTGAAGGCCATGAGCGAGGTGGGCGTATAGGGTGGGCGATATGTGGTGGTGCCTGTCTCGGCGATGCTCCGGCCGGTGAGCGCGGCCATGGCCACAAGGCCGTTGAGGTTCGACGTCTTGCCCTGATCCGTCGCCATGCCAAGCGTCGTGTAGCGCTTCACGTGCTCAACGGAACGATAGTTCTCCCGCGCTGCCTGCGCCAAGTCCTTCAGCGTCACATCGTTCTGGAAATCAATCCAGGCACGAGTCTTGCCGGGTTTCGCGGCCCAGGCGGCGCTCACTGTCCAGCCGAAGTCTCCGGCGGCGGAGCCAACCACGCGCATTCCTTCAACTGGCTTTCCCGGTAGGAAGGCTGCATGGCTTTCCGACCAGCGCAGCCTGCCCTTGTTTTGGCAATAGAGATGAACGGTGGGCGTGAACCCGCCCGAGACGAGCAGCGCATCGGCAGCAATGCTCCGCCCCTCGCTGTCGATGACAGCTTCGATTCCATGCCTGCCCTTGACGTCCTTAACCGCAGCTACCTCGATGACCTTGGCCTCGGCGTCGCGGAACGCGTTCGCAATCTCGCCCGTGCTGTCATTGTTGCTGGCAATGACGACGCGCTCGCCCACTCGGACGCCGTACCGCCTCAGATAGAAGAGCGCCGACGCAGCCGACATCACGCCGGGCCTGTCGTTGTTGGGGAATACCAGCGGGCGTTCGATGGCGCCGGTCGCGATGACGATCTCACTGGTTCGGATGCGCCATAGGTCGGGCGGCGCGAAGCCACCCTTGAGCTCGGAGACGCACACCAAATTGTGGTCATAGACGCCATAGGCGGTGGCTCGGCTCAACATCCGCACGTCGCGTCTTTCCAGTTCAATCAGAGTTTCACATAACCAGTCCGATGCCGAAACACCTTCGATCAGCCTCGAGCGGTATAGGAGAGTGCCGCCGGGCTCAATGCCCTCGTCCACGATCATGACGGACTTTCCATCTTTTGCCGCCCTCGAGGCCGCGGCAAGGCCGGAGCGCCCAGCTCCCACCACCAGCACGTCGCAAGTCGAGTTTACCTGCCTGGAAAATGACTTCGGACTCCACACCTTGTCTATGCACCCAAGACCGGCCATAGCACGGATGCGCGGCTCAAAACGCTGCCAGTCCGGCCACATGAAGGTCTTGTAGTAAAAGCCAGCGGGAATGAAACGCGCGAAGGCGTCGAACAAGCCATAAGTATCGCGCGACGCATTTGGACTCGCGTTTACCGAACGTACGCGCAATCCCTCGGACAACTGTGTCGTGGTGCCACGCGCATTAGGCTCACGATCGATGCCACACGAGACGTCGAAGATGGCGTTCGGTTCCTCCGAGCCATGCCCCCAGATGCCACGAGGCCGATGATACTTAAAACTCCGCCCAACGACACGTACGCCCGCGGCGAGCAATGCCGAGGCTACGGTGTCGCCCGCTAAGCCCTGACAGGCCATTCCGTCAAAGGTAAAATTGAGTGGCTTCGTGCTGTCGACCGCTGTGCCGAAGGACGCGAGTCTCATTTTTGGTCCTCCTTGCGGATGCAATAGCTTTGGTGGATCTCGTGGGTCATGCTGTCACGCTCCAGCATGAAGAATTCACCACAGGCGAGATGCACCCAGATCTCGCGCGTCTGGCCCTTAGGATTTCCCTGAAAATAAAGGTAGTTCGCCCATTCTTCGGCGGATGAGGAGGCGGTGCCACGCCGCTTACCAGCTTCGGCGCCAAAACGGAACTCCGTCTCGTCGCGCAGGCCACAGAAGGGACAGGAGATAAGCTGCATGGATAAGTCCTAATGCGCGATGCCGGATCCGGCGGCTTCATCGATCAGCCGTCCGGATGTAAAACGGCCAAGATCGAAGGGCCTGCTGATCTCATGGTGGCTGCCTATAGCCATCAGATGTGCCAACAGCCACCCGCCGGCGGGAATGGCCTTGAAGCCACCCGTTCCCCAGCCGCAGTTAAGATAGAGTCCGGGGAGCGGCGAAGGGCCAATGATGGGCGAGGAATCCGGCACAATGTCTACGATGCCTGCCCATTGCCTGAGTAACTTCAGCTGCCCGAAAGCAGGAAACATCTCCACGAGGCCGGAGATAACCTGCTCTTGCAGCGGCGGATTACCCCGTTGCGCATAGGAGGGAATACGATCGAGACCCCCGCCGAAGACGAGTTCGCCCTTGTCCGACTGGCTGACATAGGTGCCTGTGCCGAGCGAAAGCACCACCGTATCGAGCACCGGCTTCACAGGTTCACTTACCATGGCCTGCAAGGCATAGGACTGGATGGGAAGCTGGAAGCCAGCCTTGGCCGCAAGAACCGAAGAATGCCCGGCGACCGCAAGGCCAACCCGCCCAGCCCGGATTTCTCCTAGACTGGTCACGACCCCGCAGCACCGCCCCGCCTCGAAGATGAAATCAAGTACTTCGCAATTCTGGATAATATCTACACCGAGATGGCTCGCCCCACGGGCATAGCCCCACGCAACCGCATCGTGGCGGGCAACACCCGCCCTGCTCTGCCAGACCCCGCCGAAGATCGGATAGCGGGCGTCAGGCCTAGCATTCATCGCCGGAGCAATTTCGATCACTTGCTCTCGACTGAAAAGTTCTGCATCTACCCCATTGATCTGCATGGCATTGACGAGGCGCGCCGAGATTTCCATTTCGAACTCGCTGTGCGCCACCACCACCATGCCGCGCTGAGAGAGCATGATGTTGTAGTTAAGCTCGCGTGACAACCCCTCATAGAGCCGCAGCGCAAAGTCGTAGAGTGCGACGCTCTCCGGGTAGAAGTAATTGGAGCGCACCACGGTAGTGTTGCGCCCGGTGTTGCCGCCGCCGAGCCAGCCTTTTTCGATCACCGCCACATTCGGAAGGCCGTGGTTCTTGGCAAGGTAATATGCAGTAGCCAGTCCATGCCCGCCTCCGCCTACCACGATGGCGTCATAGGCAGGCTTCGGCTCCGGCGATGCCCAAGTGGGTTGCCAGCCCACTTGCCCCAAGAGGCCTTCTTTGAACAACGTGAAGGCAGAGTAGTGGCTGCGCCTGCGGATCATGACACCTTGACGCGCATCGCCTTGCTTTCGGGATCATAGGGCGAGGCGGGAACGACCCGCGCATGGCGCGCCTGCCCGACCACATGAACCGTCAGTCCGGTGCCGGGCTTGGCTGCATCTTGGTCGACCAGCGCCATGGCAAGGCTCTTCTTCACCGTGTGGCCATAGCCGCCCGAGGTGACGTAACCCACGCGCCTGTCACCCTGCCACACCGGTTCATAACCCGAGGCATCAGCGTCGGTTGCATCGACATCCAGCGTCACCAGCAGTGTCTTTGCGCCCTCGTCACGCTCCTTCAGCGCGGGTGCCTTGCCCACGAAGTCCGGCTTGTCGAAGGCGATGAAGCGGTCCATGCCGGTCATGCCCGGCGTGTAACCCTGACGGAACTCGGTGGACCAGATGCCGAAGCTCTTTTCGAGCCGCATGGAGAGCAGCGCGTTGTAGCCATACTCGACGACACCAAGGTCCTCGCCGGCCTCCAGCAGGATCTTGCGCAGCCGCGCATGCTCCACCGATGAACAGTTGATCTCGTAACCCAGTTCGCCCACCACCGAGAGGCGGCCGACGCGCGTGCGGTGAAGCCCCACATCCACTTTCCTGGCTCCGAGGAAGGGCAGCGCCTTGCTGGTGATGTCATCGCTCGTCAGCCGCTGCAGCAGCGCATGCGAGTTCGGGCCTGAGAGCGAGAAGCCGGTGGTGATGTCAGAGATATCCTTGACCTCCGCACCCTCGATCAGGTGATCCTCGAACCAGCGCATGTGCCACTGGCGGAGATAGTAGGACCCCATGATCCACCACGAGCCGTCGCCCCAGTTGAACACGGTGAGATCGCCCTTGAGGCGGCCGTCATGGCCCAGCATGGGTGCCAGCCGTGCGCGGCCGGGCCCTGGCAGCTTGCACGCCAGCAGCTGGTCGAGCCAGGCCTCGGCCTTCGGCCCCATCACCTCGTAGCGCGAGAAGCCGGAGATATCGAGCAAACCCACGCCTTCGCGCACCGCGCGGCATTCCTGGCCCACGATGTCGAAAGCATTGGAGCGCTTCAGCGTCGGCTTCTCCTCAAAGCCAGTGGGCGCGAAGTAGAGCGGCACCTCGAGGCCCCATGAACAGCCCCAGCGTGCTCCGGCCTCACTCATGTCGGCATAGGCGCCCGCCGTCTTCAGCGGGCGGCCCGCCCACAGCTGTTCGTTGGGATAGGACATGACGAAGCGGCGGGAATAGAACTGCCCTGTCGTCTGGCGAATGTATTCGCGGTTCTCGGTGAAGGCGCCATAGCGCGCAATGTCCATGCCGTAGATGTCGGCCTCAGGCTCGCCCTGTACCATCCACTCGGCCAGAGATTTGCCAACACCGCCGCCCTGCAGGAAGCCTGCCATCACGCCGCAGGCCGTCCAGTAATTCTTCAGTCCGCGGACGGGCCCAACCAGCGGATTGCCATCGGGCGAGAAGGTGAAGGCACCGTTCACCCAGCGCTTGATGCCGGTGCGGTTCATCACGGGATAACGCTTGTAGACGAAGGCGAGCTCGTCCAAGATGCGGTCGATGTCTTCTTGGATCAGGTCGAAGCCATAGTCCCACGGCGCGCCGTCCATGTTCCAGTGCTTGTAGTTCTGCTCATAGATGCCGACGAGCAGTCCCTTCCCTTCCTGGCGCACATAGGTGAAGCCCTCGAGGTCGATCATCATCGGGATTTCGCGGTCCATCGCCTGGATCTCGGGGATCGACTCGGTGATGAAGTAGTGATGCTCCATCGGCGTGAGCGGCAGTTCGATGCCCGCCATGCGCCCCACCTGCTTGGCCCACAAGCCGCCAGCGTTGACCACGTGCTCGGCGGTGATGGTGCCCTTCTCGGTCACGATGGTCCAGCTGCCGTCGGCCTTCGGATGCAATTCCAGCACGCGATTGTGCTCGACGACCGTGGCGCCACGCATGCGGGCCGCCTTGGCATAGGCATGCACCACGCCCGAAGGGTCGATGTAGCCCTCGCGCTCGGCATAAAGCGCCCCCAGCACGTCGCCGGTGTCGAAGATGGGGCAGGCGGCGCGCACTTCGTCGGGGCCTGCAAGACGAACGTCCTCGATGCCCATGGTCTGGAACACGCGGTAGGAGGCCTGCAACCACTCCCAGCGCTCAGGTGTCGAGGCCACGGAATAACCGCCCGTCATGTGCATGCCAACGCTCTGGCCGGATTCCTTCTCGATCTCGGAGAGCAGGTCGATCGTGTAGGCCTGCAGTGCCGCGATGTTCGGATCGGCGTTCAGCGCATGGAAGCCGCCCGCCGCATGCCAGCTCGACCCGGCCGTCAGCATGGAGCGTTCGAGCAGCACCGTGTCGTTCCAGCCGAGCTTGGCGAGGTGATAGAGCACCGATGCGCCGACGACGCCGCCGCCGATGACGGCCACCCTGTAATGCGACTTCATGATCCTTCTCCCAAATTTGTGTTTCTCCGCTCTTGAACTTGTCGACGCACCTCGTTTTCACTTGGACTTACCCCAGTTAAGCGGTGTCGTGCGACTAGTCCTTATCCGCGCGTACTCCCACTGCTATCAAAATACCCGACATCACAACGGTCAAAGTTGCAACGGCGCAAATCTCTGGTGTAACACCACGGCGCAACATCGCCCATATTTGCATCGGGAGGGTATTCTCTGTTCCTGTGAGTAGAAAGGTGATGGCCACCTCATCGAAACTCAACGTGAACACGAGGAGAGCACTCCCGATGATTGCCCCTTTCAAATTCGGAAGCACCACCCGAAGGAATGTCTCAGCATATCCGGCACCGAGGTCAAGGCTGGCCTCTTCGACGTAGCGGTCCATCCGGCGAAGGCGGGCCGCGACCTGCCCGACCACAACCGGTAGCCATGCCACCGTATGACCGAGGACGACTGCCCATAGCGAGAGGCCAATCCCGAGGCTCTTGAGCAGAAGAAGGATCGAGAGACCAGTTATGATTCCGGGGATCATGAGTGGCAATGTGAAGATGTGGTTCACAGTGCCGCTGCCGATGAACGCAAAACGGCTGAGCGCATAGGCGGCAGGCACTCCCAGGATGAGTGTCAGGGGTACGACCGCCGCAGCGACGCTGAGGCTGTTGAGGATCGAATGCAGGAGTTCCGCATTGTCTGCCAGGGACACATACCAGGAGAACGTGAAGCTCCGGATCGGAAAGGTCAGCGACCGGCTGCCGCTGAAAGAATAGGCTACGAGCAGTGCTATCGGAGCATAGAGAAAGAAGAAGATCGCGACACCGAGCAACTGGCTGGACCGCCGCAGGCCGCGTGACCACCGGGCGAGTTCGTCATTCATAGCGCCGCTCCAGCAGCCTCGCCAGTGCAACGGCAATCCCCACGACGACAATCACGAAGATCGCCAGGGCGCTGCCGAATGGCCAGTCAAACGCCGAACCGAACTGATTGATAATGACGCTGGATATCATGATTCCGCTGGGCCCGCCGAGGAGTGAAGGTGCAACGAAGTCACCGAAGCTAAGGCAGAAGGTGAAGATTGCACCTGGGATGATTCCAGGAAGGCTCAGTGGGAGAATAATGCGCCTCAGCGTGTAGAAGGGCGAGGCGCCAAGGTCCATGCTTGCCTCGAGCGTCGCTGGGGGGATCTTCTCAAGCGCGGCGTAGACGGGGATTGCGACGAAGGGGATGAACACATATGTCAGCGCAACACAGACGCTGAACCGATTGAACAGGAGGACGGAGAGTGGTTCGTCGGTGAAGCCAAACCACGCAAGTCCGGAGTTGATCACACCTTCACGCCCCAAAATGAGACGCCATATGAAGGCACGCAGGAGAAAGCTAGTCCAGAGGGGAATGACCATGAGGAAATAGAGGAATTTCCGCCGCATTCCCGTGAAGAACGCCACATATAACGCTAGCGCATACCCCAAGACCACCGCACATATCGTCACGATGCTTGCCACGAGTAGCGAGTTCGCGATTACGGAGAGATAGACCGGGCTTTCGAAAACGCGCGCAAAGTTACCGAGGTTAAAGTCGCGGACGATCGTGTAGTTGTCAGTCTTCCAAAAACTGTAGATCAGGAGGTTGGCGTAGGGAACGAGGATGAAGACAAGAGCATAGAGTGCCGCCGGCCCGAGAAAGGCAACAAGCCTAAGATGCCAGCTCCAGTCAATCGCCGGCTTTCGCGAGGACAGTTCAGTGAGGATCATGACCGCTCCGCGCGGCATCAAATACAATCACATCTTGTGCACGCGCCCAGAGGCGCAACACTACGCCTGGTTTAGCTCCCGACTTTTCGACCGCGTCCTTGCCTAACTCAGCTGTCAGCCCGAGACCATCTGCGAGTGACAGCACTAGCCGAACTGCCGTGCCGAGATAAACAATGTCGGACACGCGAGCGGCAAGCTCGATGATGGCCCCCTCTTCGGGAGTCCCTAGTCTTAGACTGTGAGGCCTGACCGCGAGCACAATTCCCCTTCCTGCCTCTGGGCCGGTTTGCGGCGATACTTTGCATTCCGGCATGATGATTGTGCCGTCCGATCTCGAGATGGCGGGGATGAAATTACATCCGCCAATGAAATCTGCGACGAACCGGTTGGCCGGGCGATCGAAGATCTCCTGGGGCGTCCCAATCTGAGCAATTCGTCCGGCGTCAAGTACGGCGATGCGGTCGCTCATGGCCAGCGCTTCTTCTTGGTCATGCGTCACGCATACGAAGGTAAGGCCGAGCTCGGCGTGCATCCGGCGCAGTTCAAGCTGCATTGTACGCCGAAGCTTCGCATCCAGGGCGCTCAAAGGTTCATCGAGGAGAAGCACCGTGGGTTCATTGATGAGCGCCCTCCCAAGAGCCACGCGCTGCATCTGCCCCCCGCTGAGCTCTCTCGGGTAGCGGCCCGCTTTGTCGGCAAGTCCCATCCGATCGAGCATCGACGTGACCCTTTCGCTCGCCTGGGCACCCGGCAATCGCTTCACCCTTAGGGCATAGGCGACATTCTCGAACACAGTCAAATGCGGAAAGAGGGCGTAGTTTTGAAAGACGGTATTCACATTGCGCTGAAACGGGGGAACGCCTGTCACGTCCCTCCCGCCGATGGCCACCGCCCCCCGGTCCGGTACTTCGAAGCCGCCGATTAGCCGCAGCGTCGTCGTCTTGCCGCAACCGCTGGGGCCAAGCAGGGTCAGGAACTCGCCGCGCCTCACATCTAGAGACAGGTCGGTCAGTGCGGCAGCGTTCCCGTAGTGCTTCGAGACCCGGTCAAGCCTGACCTGCACCTCGTCGGTGCATTCCGGCTTGTCCCGGACCTTGGATAGCATCGCTCAAGCAGCCTTGATTTCGTTCAGGACCTCGAGGTAGCGACCGCGGCGCGGAATGTCTTCCCAGAACTTCATCTCGTCCATCATCTTGCCAACATCATCCATGCGGAGTGCCGTCCACGTCTCCGGCTTCATGTAGTCCTTGGATGCCGGAGCCGTCGGCGTGTAACCCGTCAGGTCGGCGATTTCACCCTGCGACTGCGGCGAGAGGATGTGATTGATGAACTTGTGTGCAAGTTCACGCTGTTGCGAGCCCTTCACGATGAAGTGCGAATCGAACGCCCCGACCGGCGGGGAAGAGACAAAGTCACGCACGGGGAGGCCGCGCGATTTCAACGTGGAGGTGATGTAGCTCCACGAGTTCGACGCGACGACTTCCTTGTTCATGAACAGATCGATCGCCTCGCCCGCCTGAGACCAGTAGGTCCTCACCATGGGCTTTTGTTCGATGAGCTTTTGCTTGACTGCATTTAGGTTATCGTCCGACATGTTCCAGACGTCCTTGATTCCCATCCAGTTTGCCACGTCGCCCAATGTCGACACGTCATCCCACATGGCTATCTTGCCGGCGTATTTCTTGTCGAACAGAATTCCAAAGTCGTTGCCCTCGGGAATCACCTCGGCATTCACAGTTACGGGAGAGATGGCCAGGAACGTCGGAGCACCATAGAGCTGGTCATCCTTAAAGATGAAGCCGACCTTCTGCAGCCGCGGATAGAGCTGACTAAAATTGGGGATCAGTGACACGTCGAGGCTCTCCACGAAGCCCGCATCGATGGCGCGCTTCGCCAGCGAGCTGACGATGACCACCAGGTCGTAATCAGCACCGCCCGCCGCGAGCTTCGCCATGTATTCGTCGTTCGACCCCACATAGGTCTTCGTCACCGTCACGCCGTTGGCCTGCTCGAAATCCTTGACCCACGCATCTTCAGCATAGCCCTCCCAAGTGAGCAGCCGAAGTTCGCCCGCCGCGGCGGCAGGCCTGCAGAACTTGAGGCCCACTGCTGCGGTGAGGCCCAAGAGTGTGCTAGTCTTCAGAAATTCACGCCGTTCCATGGCTTCCTCCTGATTGGTCAAAGTGAATCGTAAAGCGAGCGGACGTTCTCAAGCGTATAGGGAAAGGCACTAGGCTGATCGAATTTCCACGCCTTGTGCGGCTTTCCATCGAGCGCCTTGGCGAGTTCAGCGGCATCCATGATCGAGCCAGCATAGAGCCAGTTGGCAAGGTCGAGTATGGATGTCATGTGCATGAGTTCCGTTGCCGTGCCGCAGGCATCCTTGACGATGGTGACACGGTAGTCCCGCCAGATGGCATCCCACACCGTCGTCTCGAAGCAGGCTTCCGTCCAAACGCCGAACATGATCAGGTGATCGACGTCCATCCGGTTGAGGATCACGTCGAGGTTCGTCCCGTAGAACCCGCTCCACCGCTGCTTCCTAACCCTGATGTCGCGCTCGGAGGGTGCTACGGCGGAATGGATCTCCGCATTGGGAGTTCCTGCAATGCCGTGGGTCGGCCGTCCGTTCGTCAGCGGCTCGTAGCGGAGCGCGTCGATGCCGCGTGGGTCGAGCCAGTGCTGGGTGTAGATGATGGGCAGCCCCGCCACACGGCAGGCCTCGAGCGCAGCGGCGGCGCTCTTCAGAAGCTGGTCCTTGTTGTAGATGGGCCACGCCCCTTCGGCCTCAATGCAGTCGTTTTGCAGGTCTACCGCGATGACTGCCGTGCGTTCAAATCCGGCGGGAAGAGTGCCCATCTTTCATCTCTCTCAGTGGTTTTCGAGGATCTTGCGGATTTCACTATTGACGGTATCGGGGCTGTGCCCTGCCAGCGAAAGGTGGCCAAGGCCTGCCAGCAGGTGGAACTTGCCCTTGGGAGCGAGCTCCGCTGCGCGCCTCCCGAGCGACGGCGGTGCCTGCAAGTCTTGGGAAAACCCGATGACGTGCACGGGCACCTCGCAGTGCTTCAGCCTCTCTTCGACATCGAAGTCGATGCATGCCTGCCACTGCGCGATCAGGTGCTCGCTCTCACGCTCGCCATAGCTGCGCTCGATGAAGGGCTTGAGCCTGTACCAGAGCTCGTCATTGCCAAGAACCTCCGAGGGATACATGAACGCGCCATAGTGATGGACAGCGAAGTCCGGTGACATGCTGCCGCCGGCCTTGCGGAATTCAACCTCGGAAATCATCCAGTCGCGGCAGAAGCCCGTGGGCTTCGCGGCAGTTCCCATCGGAATGGCGCAGCGCACCAGTTTGGGAAAATCGACCGCCATCTGCAGGGTGACGAAGGAACCCATCGACAGGCCAGCCACATAGACGGGCGGCTTGCACACTGCACGGATCAGGTCGGCACAGTCGCGCGCCATATCGGCGATCGACCACGGCGGCGGGTGGTGGCTCCTCGTCCGGCCGGCGCCACGGGGGTCGAAGGCCGTGTTGCGATGGGTTCCGGCGAAGGCGGCGATCTGGTCGCCCCAGTCCTCCGCAACATTGTCGCCTCCCGGTATCCAGACAATGTCCGGACCCTCACCCTTCTGGACATACCACAGGCTGCAGTCGGCGAGATCGAGATGGGGCAACGGCGCTCTCCAAGTCTTGTCTCGCGAAGACTGCTATCGTTTTGTTGTTGCGTCAAACAAAAATTTGCTTGATCATTCAATACACTGTTCGGACGCGCAAAACGCGGCCAGACGCTTGCAGGGGCATTCAGGGGCATTTATGTCGAGACTGAAGATCAGAGATTTCCGGCGCAACGAGCTGATCGATGCCGCCATCGCATCCATCGCTGCCCACGGCCTGACGGACACTACGCTCATCACCATTGCGGAACAGGCCGGCGTTTCCCCGTCCCTGGTCAACCACTATTTCGACGGCAAGGAGGAACTCCTCGAGGCCACCCTGCGCCGTCTCACTAAGGACCTAGCGGTCGAGATTCGGCGGCTGACGCCTGCCAACCCCTCGGCTATGCAGCGGCTCGAGGCCATCATCGATGGCTGCCTCCAGCCCGAGCAGCTGAGGCCGGGTGCGATGTTCGCGTGGCGCGCCTTCTGGACCCAGCTTCCCACCCATCCGCGCTTGGCGTCGCTGCAGCGAACGATCAACCGGCGCTTCCGCTCAAACATCAAGGTAGCGCTCCGCTCGATGGTCGCACCGGCGGCGGTGGAAGAGGTCTATCTCGGCCTCTACGCACTCATCGACGGGTTCTGGATGCGTCAATTCATCGATCCCAACAGCTTCAGCATGGATGATGCCCGACGGATTTGCCGCCGTTTCCTCGAGAGGGCAGCCGAAGCAGACCGTTAAGCGACAATCCAAATTACTGGCAGTCAAGCCAGTTAGATAAGTCGGAGACCAGATCATGACGTCGGACGGCAGAGTGAGAGAGCAGCGCCCCCACCTGCGCGGCCGTCGTGCTGCGCGAAACGTCGTGCGGAGGTGCGACTATCACAATCTTAATAACCCCTTTGCGTCTGCAAATGTGTTTTCCGAGGATCACGTTACGGCAATTCACGAGGCCGCCCTGCAGGTGCTGCAGGAACTCGGGATGAAGGTCCTGCTTCCAGAAGCAAGGCAGATCTATGCGGCGGGCGGAGCGATCGTCGACGATGCCTCGCAGGTCGTCCGAATCGGCCGTGACATCATCAACGCAGCGCTGAAGTCTGCCCCGCGCTCAATCGAGCTGATTGCAGGCGCGCGGCACCGCGACCTGACGCTGGAAATAGGTCGACTCACATTTCAGAGCGGCGCAGGCTCTCCCTATGTGAATGACCTTGTCCGCGGCCGCCGAGCCGCGACGCTGGGCGATTATCGTGATCTTACCAGGCTGATTCAGCATTTCGACGTGCTTCACATGCTGAACCCGCTGGTGGAACCGCAAGACATTCCGATACACCTGCGGCACTACCACGTGACGGAAGCGCAGCTCACGCTTTCTGACAAATTCCCTTTCGTGTACTCACGCGGCACACCGCAGGTCATGGATTGCTTCCGCATGATCCAGGACTTCCGCGGCCTTTCTTTTGAGGAGTTCGAGGCGGCTCCGCACTGCTACACGATCATCAACACCAACTCGCCGCGCCAGATCGACATCCCAATGGCACAGGGATTGATCGACTTTGCTCGTGCTGGCCAGATGTCGATCGTCACGCCGTTCTGTCTAATGGGCGCGATGGCGCCGATTACCATCGCCGGCGCCCTGACCCTCTCGCATGCCGAGGCACTGGCGGCTATTGCGTTAACGCAGCTAGTGCGTCCGGGCGCTCCAGTCTGCTACGGTGCATTTGCATCCAACGTGGATATGAAGTCAGGTGCTCCGGCCTTCGGCACGCCGGAGCACGTGAAGGCCAACCTCGGTTCCGGACAACTCGCACGCCTTCTCGGGCTGCCCTGGCGCTGCGCGGCTGCATCAGCCGCCAACATCAATGATGCGCAGGCGGCCAATGAGACCCAGATGAGCGCATGGGGTGCGGTGCTGGCGGGCGCCACGGTCATCATCCACGGCGCGGGCTGGCTTGAGGGCGGCCTCACAGTCTCTTATGAAAAGATCATAACCGACCTCGAGGTCCTGCAGACGTTCGCCGAACTCTGCGCGCCGACGGCCGCCGAGGACGCCGATATAGCCCTCGATGCCTTGCGCGAGGTACCGCCCGGCGGCCATTTCTTCGGCGCCGCCCACACGATGGAGCGCTACCAGACCGCCTTCTACCAGCCCCTCGTCGCCGACTGGTCGAATTTCGGCACATGGACGGAGAACGGATCTAAGTCCGCCACCGAGCGTGCCACCACGATCTGGCAGTCGATCGTCAGAGACGAGCCTGCCATCGCAGTTCCACCAGAACGATGCGAAGCGCTTAGCGAGTACATAACGAAGAGAACTCAAGATGGTGGTGCGCCGCCAGAAAGCTGACAACTGACAATACGACCAGCCAAGGAGAGACCTATCCGTCGTCAGACAAAGTAAGACGTAACTGCCCAGGTGGTCTGGGGCCTACGCGAGGCGAAGCCTGCCGATAAGTGCCTGGGGATTGGCGGTCAGGGCTTCGATGATCTTCCAGCCTTGCTTCTTGGTGGTCGAGATAAACGAGCGGATGGTCGCGAAGTTCTCAGCCCCCTGATCCGAGCGGAAGCCGCCTGAGATTTTCTGCCGGAGCTTCATCATGCGGATGTCGCGCTCAGCCTGATTGTTCGTGAAGGGCACCGTCGGATCGACGAGGAAGCGCAGGACGTCCTCCTTCCTCTCCATGAGCCGCGCAATGAGATTATGCCCAGTCCGTCGTGGCTTTCGCCCTCGCTTCCTGAGGCCTTCCTTCGCCGTGGGGCGGGTGAGCGGTGGCTGGGCGTTGTGATAGGCGAGGCCTGCGGCAAGAATCGCATCGTAACGGTGAGAGAAGAGGTCCATCAGCCTGGGGGTGAGCCCAGTGCCACCGTCCCGCGACAGGCTGGCAGCATGGGCGGCCCGGCGCAGGAGGGTCTGCATCCGTCGCGCCCAGTCCTCCTTTTCGATCTCCACAAGGGCTTTCAGTTCGCGAAGGTGGTGCGCGTTGCACAGTGCGTGTTCGACACCCGGCATCGTGTAGTAGGGCTTCCAGTGATCATGCACGACGATGCCACTCACTTCGACGTCGTCGGAAAACAGGCTGCCGCGCTTCGGTGAAATCCGATACGCTGTCAGCATGGTTGTGCACATGACGTGCAGCCACTTCGTCTTGCCGCCGATACGGATGCCGGTCTCGTCCATGTGCTTGACTGGCGCTCCCGCCACGAGGTCACGGACCTGCGAGGCGAAGCCTTCCAGCCGGCTCGCGCAGGACCGGCTCATGTTGGCAACGCTGGCGGCGCAAAGCTCTACCCCGAAGAGGTCTGCCACCAATTCCGCGAGGCGATCCTCGGGCAGCAGCTGGTAATGCTGCAGGTAGACGACAAATGCCGAGATGCGCGTGCCATACTGGACGGGCGCGTTCACGCCCTCGGGAAAGGCAGCGCCCGTCACGACACCGCAACTGACACAGCGGCATTGGTGCGCACGGTGTTCCGTGACAATGAGCGGCTGCGGATCGGGAAGGTCGAAGACCTGCCGGATCGTCGTACCGATCGACACATCGTACTCCAAGGCGGCGCCGCATCCGGAACAGCTTCCGGGCCGGTGATCAACCACATTCTGGGGGTGGGCCACCTGTTTCAACGTCTCGCCCTTGTGGCCCTTCTGGCCGCCGGGATTCTTCCCCGAGGCTTCGCACCCGTGACGGCTTCTTCAATCCATCGCTCGAGGGTGGCTTGGAACTGTTGGTGCTGTTCAGTCCCAGGCGGCGTTCAAGTTCCTCCACCTTGCCCCTCAGGGCCACGTTCTCGGCCGCTATGGCCTCCATCTGGAGCCGCTGGGACTGCATCTGCGCCGTCTGCGCGTCAAGGCGCGCCGTTAGCGAATCGATGCGCGCCGTCAGGACATCTATGTGTGCCGCCTGGGAGGCGATGATGGTAAGGAACTCATCATCTCTCGACCGATCCTCTGATTTGGCCCGACTCATCCGAATCTTGAATCGCCAAACCCCGGGGATGTCCAGATAAATTACTCAAGCCGCCATCCTGGCCACCTCAGGCGATACCTGGGCAGTTACAGTAAGACTATCTAGAGCGTGATCGCGGAGAGGATCTGGAGCATCTGCCTCTTGATGTGATGCGGCCTTGCGGCGGTGGCGCAAGAGTTGGGATTTGGTTGTCGCGCGTTTTGCCGCGGGACTCCGAGCATTGGGAACATGGGGGATAAAGCAGCCTTGCATACCCGTGTCTTTGGCCTCACCCGGTACCGCGCTCTCAGCCACTCATCCCGACGTCAATGCTCGTCGGTCGCCCGCCAAGCAGCCTGCTACTCCGTTTGGTATATTCTTCGACACATGGCGCCCCGCCAGCGGCCAGTGCGCATTACGCAGCCACGCGCCACACCCGATGAAGAAGGCGGATCGCTACGCCAAAAGTAATGCCCGGCACTAGAGCCGAGGAGCACCACCGCTACCGCAACACCCTCCTGCCAACTCACGCTCGGGCAACCTTCTTGTTGGGGATGGCCCAGACCAGGACCGGCGTCACAAGACCGATGATGGTTGCGATGGTGTCAGGGGTCGCCCAGGCCATGCTGAACCCAGTGTAGGTCTGGACAATGAACAGGATGCCCATGATGGCGGCGACCAGCGCCTTGTCGATCGACGTGAACATTGACAGTTCTCCCTATGCTTCGTTGGTGGAAAGAGCGCCATTGGCTGCCAACACGACGGGTCGCACGGCAGCCGGCTGGTTGATCCTCCACGGGCAGCGCCTGCACCCAAGGAGGCGGTTCTTC
>CANJMQ010000078.1 GCA_947475225.1 Bradyrhizobiaceae bacterium | reverse complement strand
ACCGTGATCACGTCCTTGTTGCCGGTGGCGGTGACGAAGATGTCAGCCGTCGACACCACGTCTTCCATGGTCTGCACGGCAAAGCCGTCCATCGCCGCCTGCAGCGCGCAGATCGGGTCCACTTCAGTGACGATGACACGGGCGCCCGAGCCTTTCAGCGAGGCAGCGGAGCCCTTGCCCACGTCGCCATAGCCCGCCACCACGGCCACCTTGCCGGCCATCATCACGTCGGTGCCGCGGCGGATCGCGTCCACCAGAGACTCACGGCAGCCGTACTTGTTGTCGAACTTCGACTTGGTCACCGAGTCGTTGACGTTGATCGCCGGGAAGGGCAGTTCGCCCTTCTTCTGCAACTCGTAGAGGCGGTGGACGCCGGTGGTGGTTTCTTCCGAGACGCCCTTGATCGCGGCCTTCACCTTGTCGAACCAGCCCGGCTGTTCCTTGATGCGCTTCTTGATGGCGGCGAAGAGATATTCCTCCTCCTCGCTCTTGGGGTGCGCGATGAGGCTTGCGTCCTTCTCGGCCTTGGAGCCCAGGAGGATGTAGAGCGT
Source organism: Bradyrhizobiaceae bacterium (assembly GCA_947475225.1). GTDB lineage: Bacteria > Pseudomonadota > Alphaproteobacteria > Rhizobiales > Aestuariivirgaceae > Aestuariivirga. The sequence goes on along the minus strand of CANJMQ010000078.1, from coordinate 17,055 downwards.
GGCATCGCCGCCGTCGTCGAGGATCATGTTGGAGGGTTTGCCGTCCGGCCAGTCGAAGATGCGGGCGGTATAGTCCCAGTAGTCCTTCAGCGTCTCGCCCTTGAAGGCGAAGACGGGGATGCCGGCGGCGGCGATCGCCGCTGCGGCGTGGTCCTGCGTCGAGTAGATGTTGCAGGAGGCCCAGCGCACGTCAGCACCCAGCGCCACCAGCGTCTCGATCAGCACGGCGGTCTGGATGGTCATGTGCAGCGAGCCGGAGATGCGCGCACCGCGCAGCGGCTGCAGCGCCTTGTATTCGGCGCGGGTGGCCATGAGGCCGGGCATCTCGACTTCGGCCATGTCGATTTCCTTGCGGCCCCATTCGGCGAGCTTGATGTCGGCAACGTGATAGTCGTGGGCGCGGGTCATGGGCATGTCCTCTGTGTGCTGAATTGGGCGCGTCTATAGCAGCGGTTTCCGGTCCTGTCCATGCGGACATAAAGAGTTCTTTATGTTGCTGTGGAGGAGGGACTTCTGCTCGTTCTGCACTATATTCCGGGGCATGACCGAAGCTCACCCCGCCATCCCCTTCGACAATTCCTATGCCCGGCTGCCCGGCTCCATGCATGTGGGGGTCTCTCCCACCCCGGTGTCCGCCCCCCGGCTGATCAAGGTCAATGAACCCCTGGCCCGGGAACTGGGGGTCAACCCTGCCGCGCTGACGCCTGAGGTGGCCGTGGGAAATCAGCTGCTGCCGGGCTCCACGCCCATCGCCCAGGCCTATGCCGGGCACCAGTTCGGCAATTTCGTGCCGCAGCTGGGGGATGGACGGGCCATCCTGCTGGGCGAGGTGGTGGACCGGGACGGCCGCCGCCGTGACATCCAGCTGAAGGGCTCCGGCCGAACCCCTTTTTCGCGCGGAGGTGACGGTCGGGCGGCGCTGGGGCCGGTGCTGCGGGAATATCTCGTGAGCGAGGCGATGAACGCGCTGGGCATTCCCACCACCCGCGCCCTGATGGCAGCCACCACCGGCGAGCGCGTCTATCGTGACGAGGTGCTGCCGGGTGCGGTGCTGACCCGCGTGGCGGCAAGCCACATCAGGGTGGGCACCTTCCAGTTCTTTGCCGCGCGCAAGGACCATGAGGCGCTGCGGCTGCTGATCGACCACGTGATCGACCGTCACTACCCGGAACTCAAGGGCGTGGAGAACCCGGCCCTCGCCCTGCTCGACGCGGTGATGGAGCGCCAAGCCTCACTGGTGTCGCGCTGGGTGCAGGTGGGCTTCATCCATGGTGTGATGAACACCGACAATTCCTCCATCTCCGGCGAGACCATCGACTATGGTCCCTGTGCCTTCATGGACGCTTACGACCCGGGCACGGTGTTCAGCTCCATCGACACATATGGCCGCTATGCCTATGCCAACCAGGCGCCCATCGCGCAGTGGAACCTCGCCAGGCTGGCCGAGACGCTGCTGTCCTTCCTGAACGAGAACCGCGAAGAGGCGATCCGCATCGCCACCGAGCGCATCGAAGGTTTCCCCGCGATCTACACGCAGCACTGGCTGGCGGGCTTTCGCAGGAAGATCGGCCTCGTCTCGGAGGAGGACGGCGACCTTGACCTGATCCAGGCCATGCTCGATGCCATGCAGCTGGTGCGGGCTGACTTCACCTTTACTTTCCGTACACTGAGCAATGGCGGGGAGCCGGAGGCGCTGACGGACTGGCTGCCTGCATGGCGCGAAAGGCTGGCGCGCGACCCGCAGACGGTGGCGGAGCGGCAGCGGCTGATGCGTTCGGTAAACCCGGCCTATATCCCGCGCAACCACCGCGTGGAAGCGATGATCCGCGCGGCGGTGGAGACCCAGAACACCGCTCCCTTCGAGGAAATGCTCCAGGTACTGATGAACCCCTATGAGGAGCAGGCCGGTGCGGAGGCCTATGCCGAACCACCCGGCGAGAACGAGCCGCCGTACCGGACGTTCTGCGGAACATGAGGAGCGGCCCCACATCCTGATGTCGGCGATGGTTTTGATGGCGTCCCCCGGCTTCTGCCGGAGGCGTGCCTACTGTGAACTGAAGCCAAAGCTCGCGGAGGGCAAGTCAAGATAATGCTTCAGTTCCGCATCGAGCTTCATCAGCGAGATCGAGAAGCCGGCCATCTCCTGTGAGGTGAGCCAGGAACCAACGAAGCTGCGGTGCACCGTGATGGCCTCCCGCGCCAGGATCTGCCGCACCCGCCGATTGGCAATCAGCAGCTCGAACATCGTTGTTGCGCCGAGATTGTTGATGAGTAGCGCCACGTCGTCGCCTGGGCGGTAGGGCAGGTCGCGCAGGATCGGCGCCATCATCTGGTCGACGATGTCGTCCGCCGTTGTCATCTTCTGGCGCTTCACGCCCTTCTCGCCATGGGCACCCATGCCAATCTCGATTTCATCGTCACCGAGTTCGAAGGTGGGCTTGCCGGACTCCGGCAGCGAGCCGGGTGACACGGCAACGCCCATCGAGCGCGTATTCGCCTCGGCCTTGGCAGCCACGCGGGCGACCTCGTCAAGGCTGTCGAGTTCGGCGGCAGCGCCACCGGCGATCTTGATCACGAAGACGTCGCCAGCGATGCCGCGCCGCTCATCACGGCGGTCGGGTGCTCCCACCGCCACGTCGTCGCGCACGCGGATGGTGCGGGTGTCAATTCCCTCGGCTGTCAGGAACTCGGCGGCCATGTCGAAGTTCATGTTGTCGCCGGAATAGTTGCCATAAACGAAGACAACCCCCTTGCCGCGGTGAATGGCGCGCACTGCCTCACAAATGGTTTGCGGAGAGGGCGAGGTGAAAACTTCGCCCGCCGCCGCACCATCCGCGAGGTTCAGTCCCAGAAAACCGCCGAAGATCGGCTCATGGCCGCTGCCGCCGCCCACCAGCAGCGCCACCTTGCCGTCCGGAATGTCCTTCAGGAAGAAAGCGCCGTGGCCCTCGATCTTGCCGACGCGGCCATCATAGCCGAGCACCAGGCCTTCCATCATCTCCTCAGTGGCGCGGCGCGGATCATTGAGTATCTTCTTTGGCGTCTTCATGCGGCTCCCCCGTATTTTCTCCAATCATAACATGCGTGGTCAACCACTTGAAGCCGCCACATTCACCGCACTATCCTCCCGCCATGACGCATGAAGACATCCGCGCCGCGGTGCGCAAGCTGTGCGAGGCCTATCCTGGCCCCTACTGGCGGGCGCTCGACCGCGAGCGGGCCTATCCCACCGAATTCGTGGCGGAGCTGACGCGCTCGGGCTTTCTTGCCGCCCTGATCCCTCAGGCCTATGGCGGGTCCGGCCTGCCACTCGGCGCAGCGGCGGCGATCCTCGAGGAAATCCAGGCCGCAGGCTGCAACGGCGCGAGTTGCCATGCCCAGATGTATGTGATGGGCACGTTGCTTCGCCACGGCAGCGAGGCGCAGAAGACGCACTACCTGCCGCGCATCGCGTCAGGTGAATTGCGCCTGCAGGCCTTCGGCGTCACGGAGCCCGGCAGTGGCACCGACACCGCCTCCATCACGACAACCGCGCGGCGCGAGGGCGATCGCTACATCATTCGTGGCCGCAAGATCTGGACGAGCCGTGCGGAGCAGTCGGATCTGATGGTCCTGCTCGCCCGGACATCGGCGGTTCAGGACGGCATGAAGCGGACCAGCGGCCTTTCGGTCTTCCTCGTCGACATGCATGAAGCGCGCGGCAATGGCCTCTCCATCGACCCCATCCGGACCATGATGAACCATGCCACCACGACGATCGGCTTTGACGACGTGCCGGTTCCGGCGGAGAACCTGATCGGCAAGGAGGGTGAGGGGTTTCGCTACATTCTCTCCGGCATGAATGCCGAGCGCATCCTGATCGCCGCCGAATGCGTGGGCGATGCGCGCTGGTTCATCGAGAAGTCAGCCTCCTATGCCAGAGAGCGCGTGGTGTTTGGCCGTCCCATCGGCCAGAACCAGGGCATCCAGTTCCCGATCGCCAGGGCCTATGCCAACATGCGCGCGGCCAGCCTGATGGTGGATGAGGCGCTTCGGCGCTTCGAGGTGGATGAGCCTTGCGCAGCGGAGGCCAACATGGCGAAGATGCTGGCGGCTGATGCGAGCTTCGAAGCGGCCAATGTGGCCATCCAGACGCATGGCGGCTTCGGCTTTGCCGAGGACTTCGACATCGAGCGAAAATTCCGCGAAACGCGGCTCTACCAGGTTGCGCCAATCTCCACCAATCTCATTCTCTCCTACATCGCCGAGCATGTGCTCGGTCTTCCGAGGTCCTACTGATGGTAGATTTCAGCGACTGGATCGGCCGCAGCGTGACGCGCGTCGATACGCTCACAGAACGGCTGTTTGAAAAATACCGTGCCACCATGTCGCCATTCCTCTTCGAAGAATCGGACCACATCGCCCCACCCGGCCTGCATTTTGGTCTCGCGCCGGCAACCCCGGAGACCGATGAGACCGGCCCCGATGGTGCCGAGCTCAAGGGGCTTTTCCTGCCGCCCATTTCCCAGTCGCGCCGCATGTGGGCAGGAGGCTCGATCTCGACGCTGCGTCCGCTGCGGCATGGAGCGCTTGTCATTCGGACCTCCACCATCACCGATATCCGCACCAAGCAGGGCAGCAACGGCGAGATGTGCCTGGTGTCGATCGAGCACGACATTGCAGACGGTAGAGGCATCGCAATTGTCGAGCGTCAGGACCTCGTCTTCCGTGACCCATCTTCCGAGCGTATGCCCGCCGTCGGGCCAGACCAGAAGATTGCTGCTGATTGGCATATCGAGGCGAGCCCGCTGCTGCTGTTCCGCTTCTCGGCCTTCACCTTCAACGGCCATCGCATCCACTATGATCTCCGCCACGCCGAGGAGGAGGGCTATCCTGATCTGTTGGTGCATGGGCCGCTGCAGGCGGCGCTGATGTTCAATCTCGCGGCGGAGAAGCTGGGATATGTTCCGCAGCGGTTTGACTATCGCTGCCTTGCGCCGCTCTATGGCCGCGGCCGCTTCGGGGTTTCCTGGGACAGCGGATCTCTGCGGATCACCCGCAGCGACGGCGTCACAACGGCGGAAGCCCAAGTTCACGCTCGAGGAACAGGCTGAGCAGCAGCGTCTTGGCATCGACGATGCGGCCATCCTGCACCATGCGGCGCATGTCTTCGAAGGGCATCTCCAGAACCTCGATGTCCTCTCCTTCATGCGCCTCACCGCCCCCCGCGCCAATGCGCGACCCGTGGTCGTAGTCAGCGATGAACAGGGACAATCGCTCGGTCACAGCGCCCGGCGTCATGTAGACGGTTGTCATGAAGCGCAGGTTCGAGAGGCGGACGCCTAATTCCTCCTCTGCCTCACGTTTTGCGCAGTGTGCCGGATCATCACCGTCAAGAAGGCCCGCGCAGGTTTCGATGATGAATCCGTCAGCATCATGGAGATAGGCTGGAAGGCGGAACTGCCGAACCAGCAGCACCGTGCCACGCTGCGGGTCGTAGGGCAGCACGCTCGCACCATGGCCGTGATCATGGACCTCGCGCGTCAGCATGTCCACGCTTCCATCCTGCCGGGTGTAGCGGATCGTATAGCGATCAAGCTTCGCCCAGCGATGGGAGAGTGGTTCCACCTTCTCGATCGTGACTCGCTGCTTCATGTCTTTCGCTCCTGCTTCACCGCATCGATGATGCCATGCGCCAGCGGGCTCCTGGTCAGTTCCTTGACCGGCACATGCACCCGTCGCCGCCAGTTTGGCCATTCCCTGTCCGTGCCGGGCAGGTTGAGCGGGTCTATCTCGCCGGCGAGGTCATCGGCCTGCATCAGCATGATCTGTGAAGGCGTGCCTGCCACAAAGCCATGGGCTGCCGCGCTCGCCGCTGCCGCATCGCTGCCCACATAGCCGGTACGGTCACTGAGCAGGCGTTCCTCATCGGCGCGCACCTTCATCTGTTCAATGGCCTGTGCTGTGCTGATCTGCCCGATCTCCTGCGCGATCTCGATATCGCGGCCAGCCCGCCAGCCCATGAAGGTCGGAAGATCATGCGAGGCGAGGCAGGCAAGCGCGCGCCGCGGATAGGCATCACCCGGCTTGAACCCAAGCCCCTCGCGCTCGAACCACAGCACGCGGTAGGAGAAGATCATGGCTGCGGCAAGCCTGTCGCGCAGCCCCTCGGGAACGGTACCGAGATCTTCCCCGACCACAAGACATTGGTGGCGATGGCTTTCGATGGCTGTCACGGCGATCAGCGCATCGAGGGGAAAGCGGACATAGGCGCCGAAGCGGCCTTCGGCGCCGCGCGGCACCCAGAATTGGCGGGCCAGTCCCAACGCATGATCGATGCGCAGCGCTGCGGCATGCCGCATGTTGGCGGAAATGACGCGCCGCATCGGTTCCATGTTCTGGGCGTTGAGTGCAAGCGGCGAGAAGGGCGGCAGGTTCCACACCTGTCCCGCTGCCGCGAAGGGGTCCGGTGGCGCCCCGATCGAGATGCCGGATGCGAAAGCATCGGCGTTGCCCGCCAACTCGCCGCCGTCGAAGGCACAGCCGAGCGCGAGGTCGCGATAGAGATTGCGATGCTGCGCCGCCTCCGTAAGCTGGCCATCCGCGACCCATTGCAGGAATGCGCGATAGGCGATGCGCTCCGGGCTTGGGCTTTCGCCCATGCGCAGCGCCTCGAAGCGCCCGTGCGCATTGAGCGGCGCGCCACCCTCGCGCTGGAATCTCTCAAACTCCACGCTGCCGCCAAACTCCGCAAAGGCGCTTTCCAGCAGCCGTGACTTTGCCTCCCATACGGCGCGATAGTCGACCCATGGCAGCCCATCGAGGCGGGAAAAAGCGGCCCGTGAGTCCGTCGCAAGCTTCGTCGTATGCGGCAGGGGCAGCATCGCCAGAAGCCTGTCGATGTTGATGTAGAGCGGGTCGATGTAGTGACGGTCGGACGGCTGGTAGGGGCTGGCCCTGCCGCGGTCTGACGGGAACATGTGATGAAGCGGGTTGAGGCCCGCATAGCGCCCGCCAATCTCCGCACTCACATTTGCAAACTGCCGCAGGGTCTCGAAATCGCCAATGCCTTCGCTCCCCGCGTGGCGGAGCGCGTAGAGATGCGCGGCAAGGCCAAAGACGCGCCGCCCCGAAGCGACCTCCTGCGGCAGGTAGCAGGACCCGGGCGTGACGATCACGCCCTGGGCTTTGCCGGTCTCGTGATGGAGCCGGTAATAGCCGGGCTCAAGCTGCATCCGCACCGGCAGCCCCGGGGCGACGTCCAGCACCTGCCGTGCGCCCTGTTCGTTTTCGATGACGAGGCGACCGTGCTGCGCGGCGAACGCCAGTCGTGTTGTCTCCTCTCCCGCCCCGATCACCAGCGGCTTCGCGCGCGACAGCAGGGCGTGTGACTGCGCGAGGTCCTGGTCCGTTGCGAAATCCAGTTTCATGCCAGCGAGCAATGCGCGCTGTGTGTCGAGGCTTACGCGGTGATGGGTGCCATCCACCTCCCACCACTCCGGCTCGATCCCTGCCGCGGCGGCGAGTGCCTCGATGTCGGCATCGTCCATACCCGTGCCAGCGATGCGCTCTTCCGCGAAGACTGATACGGAGTGTGCCGGAAGGGCGTCGCCGTCAGCGGAGCAGAACAGGCGTGTCCAGCGGTGTCCGTTCCGCCGCGGCAGCGCGAGTGCGCGGGCATCCGCGCGATTGAACAGCAGGGCCAGCCGCTTGGCCCCGGATGAGAGCAGCAGCCCCAGCACCGCGGCCTGGCCGTCCTGCCAATCCATGGGGCCGCCATCCGCACCGAACCATTCGGCATCGGGAAAGCGGGCTCCGGCCTGTGCCTGGCCGGTCAGGAATGCGTCCGCGAAGAAGGGGGCGAGTGACTGGCGCAGCTGCGCCAGCGCCACGGTGAAGCCCATGAGGCGCTGGTCGGCCTTTGCCCAGTCCAGCCATGTCGTGGCGTTGTCCTGGGCATAGGCATTGTTGTTGCCGGATTGGCTGCGGCCGAATTCATCGCCGGCCGTCAGCATCGGTGTCCCGCGTGACAGGAACAGGGTGGCGAGCAGGGCCCTTGCATCGCCACCCGGCCAGCTCGGCTCATGCGGGTTGCCGTCGCGGTTGTCTTCGCCATTGGCCGCGTTGTTCTTGGCGGCATAGGTCACGGCATCGCGCAAGGTGAAGCCGTCATGCGCCGCCACGAAATTGATCCCGGTCGACGGCGGACGGTGGCGTCCGCCGAAAATGTCGGATGATCCGGCGATCCGCGTTGCAAAGCTGCCCACCAACTGTGGCTCGCCGCGCCAGAAGCGGCGGACCTCGTCACGGTAGCGGTCGTTCCACTCCTGCCAGCGCGCCGGAAATTCGCCGAGGCGATAGCCACCCGGGCCCACGTCCCATGGTTCGGCAATCATGATGAGGCGCGACAGCAGCGGATCCTGCTCGATCGCCGAGAGCAGCGGCGCATTGGGCGTGAAGCCAGTCGCCAAGCGGCCCATCACCGGGGCGAGATCGAAGCGGAATCCATCGATGCCGGTGCGCATCGCCCAGCTGCGCAGCGCATCTATCGCAAGCTGCAGCACGGCGGGCTCATCAAGCGCCAGCGTGTTGCCGCAGCCGGTATCGTTGATGAGCACGCCATTGGCATGGCGGTAGTAGAGCGCATTGTCGAGGCCGCGCAGCGACAGCGTGGTGCCGTGAACGTCACTCTCGCCCGTGTGGTTCAGCACCACGTCGAGCACCACGCGAATGCCCGCGGCATGGAGCGCATCGACGGTGGCGCGAATTTCCTCCAGCCCGCCCGGCGCAAGGCGCGGGTCCGGCGCCATGAAGCTCACCGGGTTATAGCCCCACGCGTTGGCAAGCCCGAGACCCGGCAGGTGGCGTTCGTCGATGAAGGCCGCCAGCGGCATCAGCTCCACCGTATCAATGCCGAGGCGCTTCAGGTGCTCGATGATCGCCGGTTCGGCAAGCGCTGCCACGGTGCCGCGCTTCTCCGGCGGAACATCCGGGTGCAGCATGGTGAAGCCGCGTACCGGAATTTCATAGATGAACTGTGGCCGGTGCGGTGGCAAGGCCTGCGCATCTGCCGCTGCGTGACCGGCAATGGCCTTGGGCACCAGCGATGACGTCTCGGTACCGCGCTGCATCAGCTCCGGCAGGTGGCGGAATGGTTCCGTGAGCTGCGTTGCGCAGGGATCGAGCAGCAGTTTCTCGGGGTCGAAGCGCTGGCCCAGCTCGGGTTCCCATGGCCCCTCGGCACGCAGCCCGTAATGCATCCCCGCCACAAGCCCCGGGACGAAGCCGAAGTGCACATCGCCCAGCCGGTGGTCGAGCGCTATGCGCGCCGTTTCCGTGTCGCCCTCAAACAGCGAGACAAGGATGCGCGTGGCATGGCGTGACACGACAGCCACATTGGCGCCCACGGCCTCGGGCGTGACGCCAAGTGGAAAGGGTGAGGCCTGCGGCGTCCCCACGTTCAGGTGATCACCGTCGGTGCCGACCGGCCCGTACGCTGTTCGATCTCGGCAATCGACCGCGACAGCGTGATGAGATCGGCCAGGGCCTGCTGCGTTTCGATGCCATGGCGGCCGGTGTCGGGTTCATAGCGCTCGATATAGACACGCAGCGTGGCGCCCGCCGTGCCGGTGCCGGAGAGGCGATAGATGATGCGCGAGCCATCGGCGAAGATCAGCCGGATGCCCTGATGCGTGGTGCGCGAGCCATCGACCGGGTCGTCATAGGCGAAGTCGTCAGCCGTCGCGATGCCATGCTTGCCCACGAGGTCAGGGAGCTTGTCACGCAGCGCCTTCATCAGCCCGTTTGCAGCCTCGAGGTCCACCTCTTCATAGTCATGCCGCGAATAGAAGTTGCGGCCATAGTCCCGCCAGTGCTCCGTGACGATCTCGGCCACACTCTGGCGGCGCTTGGCCAGAATGTTGAGCCACATCAGAACGGCCCACAGCCCGTCCTTCTCGCGCACATGGTTCGACCCCGTGCCGAAGCTTTCTTCGCCGCACAGCGTGGCCTTGCCGGCATCGAGCAGGTTGCCGAAGAACTTCCAGCCAGTGGGTGTCTCGTAAGCGCCGATGCCGAGCTTTGCGGCCACCCGGTCGGCGGCGCAGCTCGTCGGCATGGAGCGGGCGATGCCCGCAATGCCTTTGGCATAGCCGGGCGTCAGCGTGGCATTGGCGGCGAGAATGGCAAGCGAGTCCGAGGGCGTCACATACATGCCGCGACCAATGATCAGGTTGCGGTCGCCGTCGCCATCCGAAGCCGCTCCGAAATCGGGGCCGCCCGGCGGCATCACGATGTCGACGAGTTGCTTGGCGTGCACAAGGTTGGGATCGGGGTGGTGGCCACCGAAATCGGGAAGCGGCGTGCCGTTCATCACCGTGCCCTTCGGAAGCCCGAGCATGCCTTCGAAGATCCGCTGCGCATAGGGCCCGGTGATGGCCCCCATGGCATCAAACTTCATGGTGAAGCCGGAGCGGATCAAGTCACGGATCGCCTCGAAGTCAAACAGGCTCTGCATCAGCGCGGCATAGTCGGCGACAGGGTCGACCACCTGCACGACCATCCCGCCAAGCGCCGTCTCTCCGATGCGGTTCAGGTCAATGTCGGGTGAGGTGGTGATGCGGTAGCTGGAGATGTCCCTGGTGCGTGCATAGATCGCGTCGGTGAGCTTCTCCGGCGCCGGGCCGCCATTGCCGGCATTGTACTTGATGCCAAAATCACCGTCCGGTCCGCCCGGATTGTGGCTCGCCGACAGGATGATGCCGCCGAAGGCGCGGTATTTGCGAATGAGATGTGAGGCGGCAGGAGTCGAGAGCAGGCCATTCTGGCCCACCATCACGCGGCCGAAGCCATTGGCGGCCGCCATGCGGATCGCGGTCTGGATGACGTGCTGGTTGTAGTAGCGGCCATCGCCGCCGATGACCAGCGTCTCCCCGGCAAAGCCTTCGAGCGAGTCGAAGATCGACTGGATGAAATTCTCCGCATAATGCGGCTGCTGGAACACCGGCACCTTCTTGCGCAGGCCGGAGGTGCCGGGCTTCTGGCCCTCGAAGGGCGTGGTTGCGATGGTGAGGATCATGGGCGTCAGGCCTTCACGAGATTGCGGTAGAGCTGGGCATAGGCGGCGGCACTGCGCGCCCAGGAGACGTCCTGCTCCATGCCGCGCTTCTGGAGTCCGCGCCACAGCTTCTGGTCGGCGAAGCAGTCCGCAGCACGGCAGAGCGCATGTTCGAGCGTTGCCTCGTCGACGGGAGAGAACTGGAAGCCGGTCGCGGCCTCCGCCTGCATCGCGGCATCATTGGCATCGATCACCGTGTCGCTGAGGCCACCCGTCCGCGCCACCACCGGCACGCAGCCATAGCGCAGGCCATAGAGCTGGGTGAGCCCGCAGGGCTCGAAGCGCGAGGGAACGAGAATGGTATCAGCACCTGCCTGCATGAGATGCGAAAGCTCTTCGTCATAGCCGATGATCACGCCGATGCGGCCCTTGTGGCGCGTCGCGGCGTCGAAAATCGCATTCTCGATTGCCGTTTCGCCCGTGCCGAGCAGCGCAAGCCTGGCGCCCGTGGCCACCAGCGCATCGAGGCTTGCAGCGAAGATGTCCATGCCCTTCTGCCAGGTCAGGCGGCTCACCACGCCGTGCAGCAGCCCGTCATCTGGTTCGAGCTTGAAGCGGGCTTCGAGGGCGCGTTTGTTGGCGGCGCGCTTCTGCAGGCTCCTGGCCGTGTAACAGGAGGGGATGAGGGAATCCTTCGCAGGGTTCCAGACATCCGTGTCGATGCCGTTGACGATGCCGCACAGCATGCCGCGCCTCGCACGCAGCAAGCCATCGAGTCCCATTCCATATTCGGGCGTACAGATTTCCTGCGCATAGGTGGGACTGACCGTGGTGATGGCATCGGCCGTGGCAAGGCCACCCTTGAGATAACCGACATTGCCGTAATACTCGACGCCATCGATGGCGAAGGCCTGCTGCGGCAGGCCGAGAAGGCCGAAGACGGTGGCCGGGAACTGGCCCTGGAAGGCGATGTTGTGCACCGTCATCACGCTTTTCGGGCCGCCAAGGAAGCGCGTATAGACAGGGCCAAGGGCCGCCTGCCAGTCATGGCAGTGCAGCACGTCGGCGCGATAGTGCTTGTTGATGCCGCCTGCCACGTCCGCCGCGGCCCGGGCCAGCGCCGCGAAGCGCTGGGCATTGTCAGGCCAGTCCTTGCCGTCCTTGCCGAGATAAGGGTTGCCCGGCCGGTCGAAGAGATGCGGCGCATCGATGGCAATCACGTCGAGGCCATGGGCCGTGCCGCGCATCAGCTTCGCCGGACCGCCAAAGAGGTTCGGGTAGGCATGCAACAGTGCCGCCTTGTCGAGTGCCGCCATCACGGCCGGGTAACCCGGCACGATGCTGGTCACCGCAACGCCCTCACCGGCAAGGGCTGCCGGCAAGGCGCCGGTCACGTCGGCAAGACCGCCGGTCTTCACCAGCGGATAGAGTTCGGAGGCGGCAGACAGGACTTTCATAATGCCAGGCGGTCGATCATCGGCTGGGTGATGAGGCAGATGCCGCTGGCCGTGCGGCGGAAGCGCTTGGCGTCAAGCTCGGGATCGTCGCCAACGACAAGCCCCTCGGGGATCACCACGCTGGTGTCGATCACCACTTTCTTGAGCCGCACATTGCGCTGGATGTGGACGGAGGGCAGCACCACCGCTTCCTCCAGCGACGAGAAGGAGTTGACCCGCACATTGGGCGACAGCATGGAGCGCTTGATCGAGGCACCCGACACGATGCAGCCGCCCGACACGAGCGAGCCGACGGCATAGCCGCGGCGGCCTTCGAGGTCATGCACGAACTTGGCGGGCGGCGTTACCTCCGAATAGGTCCAGATCGGCCAGTTGTTGTCATAGAGGTCAAGCGCGGGCAGCGTTTCCGTGAGGTCGATGTTGGCTTCCCAATAGGCGTCCACCGTTCCCACGTCACGCCAGTAGGATTCGGTTTCATGTTCGGAGCGCACGCAGCTTGCCGTGAAGCGGTGCGCCACCGCCTTGCCGTTGTTGACAAGCCAGGGGATGATGTCCTTGCCGAAGTCGCGGCTGGAACCGGGGTCCGCCGCATCGCGCCGCAACAGGTCGGCGAGCTTCGCCGTCTCGAAGACATAGATGCCCATCGAGGCCAGTGCCATGTCCGGGCTGCCCGGAATGGCGGGCGGGTCCTTGGGCTTCTCGACGAAGGCGGTGATGCGGTCTTGTCCGTCCACTGCCATCACGCCGAAGCCCGTTGCCTCCATGCGCGGCACCTCGAGGCAGCCGATGGTGACGTCGGCACCCGAATTGACGTGCTGCTGCAGCATCAATTCATAATCCATCTTGTAGATGTGGTCGCCCGCCAGGATCACCATGTATTGCGGGCCGTAGCTCAGGATGATGTCGAGGTTCTGGTAGACGGCATCCGCCGTGCCGGCATACCACTGGTCCTCGGACACGCGCTGCGAGGCGGGCAGGATGTCGAAGCTCTCGTTGCGCTCCGGCCGGAAGAAGTTCCAGCCGCGCTGCATGTGGCGGATCAGGCTGTGCGCCTTGTATTGCGTGGCCACCCCGATGCGCCGGATGCCCGAATTCAGCGCGTTGGAGAGTGCGAAGTCGATGATGCGCGATTTGCAGCCGAAGGGCACGGCGGGCTTGGCACGCCGATCGGTCAGTTCCATCAGCCGGCTGCCGCGGCCACCGGCCAGCACATAGGCCATCGCGTCGCGCGCCAGCGGTCCTGTCCTGCGATGTTGGGCCATCGGCCTCCTCCCCTAATTGTCCTGCATGAAATACAAGGTTGCGAGCGGAGGCAAGGTCACCTGAGCCTGTGCCGGCTTGCCGTTGAGTGGATGGGGCTCCGCCGTCACCGCCCCCATGTTGCCCATGTCGCTGCCACCATAGTCATGGGCATCGGTGTTGATGAGTTCCCGCCACCGCCCCGCAACGGGAAAGGGCACGGCATAGCCCGTCCGGGGCACCGGCGTGAAATTGCTGACCACGACGACGATGGGGTGTCCCTCGCCCGAGTGCCGCGCCCAGGCAAAGACCGAGTTTTCCGTGTCGTCCGCAATCAGCCACTCGAAGCCTTCGGCCTCGCAGTCGCGCGCATGGAGCGCTGGCGTGCCGCGGTAGACGTGGTTCAGGTCGCGCACCAGCGACTGCACGCCGCGATGCGGCGCATGGTCGAGCAGGTTCCAGTCGAGGCTCTTTGCCTCCGACCATTCGCCCCAGGGTGCGAACTCCTGTCCCATGAACAGCAGCTTCTTGCCGGGGTAGCCCCACATGAAGGCGTAATAGGCGCGCAGTGTCGCGAATTTCTGCCAGGCGTCGCCTGCCATCTTGTTCAGCAGCGAGCCCTTCCCGTGAACCACTTCGTCATGGGAGAGCGGCAGCACGAAGTTCTCCGAGAAGGCATAGAGCAGCCCGAAGGTGAGTTCATTGTGGTGGTGCTTGCGGTGGATGGACTCACGCTTCAGGTAGGAGAGCGTGTCATGCATGAAGCCCATGTTCCACTTGAAGCCGAAGCCCAGGCCTCCGGCGGTGGTCGGCTTCGTGACGCCGGGAAAGGCTGTTGATTCTTCCGCAATGGTCATGATCCCGGGGGTCTGGCCATAGGCCTCGTGGTTGACGCGCTTCAGGAAGGCGATGGACTCGAGGTTCTCGCGCCCGCCGAATTCATTGGGGATCCACTCGCCCTCTTTTCGTGAGTAGTCGAGATAGAGCATCGAGGCCACCGCATCGACGCGCAACCCGTCGATGTGATAGCGCTCCAGCCAGTACAGCGCGTTGTTGAGCAGGAAGGACGACACCTCGCGGCGTCCGAAATTATAGATCGCGGTGTTCCAGTCCGGGTGAAATCCCTGCCGCGGGTCTTCATGCTCATAGAGCGCCGTGCCGTCGAAGCGGGCGAGGCCATGCTCATCGGTGGGGAAATGCGCCGGCACCCAGTCGAGGATGACGCCGATACCTGAGCGATGCGCGCGATCCACGAAGCGGGCAAAACCCGCGGGGTCTCCGAAGCGCGAGGTGGGCGCATAAAGGCCGGTCGGCTGGTAGCCCCAGGATGGGTCGAAGGGATGCTCGCTGATCGGCAGCAGCTCCATGTGGGTGAAGCCCATGTCGGCGACATAGGGGATCAGCGTGTCGGCGAGCTCGTCATAGGTGAGGAACCGGTTGTCGTCCCAGCGCCGCCAGGAGCCCAAATGCACCTCGTAGATCGACATCGGCGCGCGGCGCTGGTCGATCATGCGGCGCTTGTCGAGGTAGGCGCGGTCTTCCCACGCGAAGTTATCGGTGCGTGCCACCTTCGAGGCGGTCTTGGGCCGCATCTCGGCGGAGAAGCCGAAGGGGTCGCTCTTCAGCGGCAGCAGCTTGCCCGCAGCGTCGAGCAATTCATACTTGTAGCACTGGCCCTCATGCGCGCCGGGGATGAAGATTTCCCACACGCCCGTGTCGCGGCGCTTGCGCATGGCATTGCGGCGGCCATCCCAGTCGTTGAAGTCGCCCACCACGGACACGCGTGAGGCATTGGGCGCCCACAGTGCGAAGTGAACCCCGTCATGTCCTTCATGGCGCATCGGATGCGCACCGAGCCGGTCATGGAGCCGCAGATGGTTGCCCTCGCCGATGTAATAGTCGTCGAGCGGCCCCAGCACGGGCCCGAGCAGATAGGGGTCGATCACCGTCCAGCTGCCACCCGCATTGCGCGCCAGGTAGCCAAGCGCCTGGCGGTTGCCCAGCGGCAGGGAGCCTTCAAAGAAACCGGCGGGATGGCGGCGCGGCAGCCACACAAGGCGGCGGCCGTCCTTGTCCACAACCTCGAGTTCCTCGGCACCGGGCACGAAGGCGCGCGCCACCCACTCGTTTCCGGATTGGTGCAGGCCCAGAACCGCGAAGGGGTCGCCATGGCGGCCGGACACGATGGCCTCGACTTCGGGCGCGGGCAGTGTCCAGTCCGGGTCGGCCATTGGGCGTCTGCTCCTAGGCGGTGGGGACGTGCCAGATGTCGCGGGCATATTCCCGGATCGTCCGGTCGGACGAGAACCAGCCCATGTTCACCGTATTGAGGATCGTCTTCTCCGTCCAGTCCTGGCTCCGCCGCCACAGCTTGGCGATCTCGCGCTGGGTTGAGGAATAGGCGTTGAAGTCGGTCGCCACCATGAACCAGTCGCCATGGGTGATGCTGTCGACGATCGGCCGGTAACGGTTTGCATCGCCCGGCGAGAACACGCCGGACGACAGTTGATCGAGCACATCTCGTAGCTCTCGGGCAGCATCCAGAATAGCAACAACATCAACACCAATGCGTCGTCTTTCTTCCACTTCCTGCGCCGTCAAACCGAAGATGAAGATGTTGTCCTTGCCCACATGCTCCAGCATCTCGATGTTGGCGCCGTCGAGCGTGCCGATGGTGAGTGCACCATTGAGTGCGAACTTCATGTTGCCGGTGCCCGAGGCTTCCATGCCCGCCGTTGAAATCTGCTCGGAGAGATCGGCTGCAGGAACAATGACTTCGGCGAGGCTGACATTGTAGTTGGGAATGAACACCACCTTCAGCAAGCCGCGGATGTCGGGGTCGTTGTTGACGACATTGGCGACATCGTTGATGAGCTTGATGATGAGCTTGGCCTGGGCATAGCTCGCCGCCGCCTTGCCGGCGAAGATCTTGACGCGCGGCACCCAGGGGCGATCGGGGTGTGCGCGCATCGCGTTGTAAAGGGCTATTGTTTCCAATATGTTGAGCAATTGCCGCTTGTATTCGTGAATACGTTTTACATGCACGTCGAACATCGCGGCGGGATCGACCTTCAGCCCCATGCGGGCGGAGATAAGGTTCGAAAGCTCTTCCTTGTTGTGGCGCTTGATGGCGGAAAAGCGCTGCTGGAATGCGGCATCTTTTGCAAAGGGTTTGGCCTTCACCAGCAGCGCGGCATTGTCCATGACATTGGCGCCGACAGCATCATTGAGAAGTGCCGTAAGCTGCGGATTTGCTTCAAGAAGCCAGCGCCGCGGCGTGATGCCGTTGGTCTTGTTGTTGATGCGGCCCGGGTAGAGTTCGTT
>CANJMQ010000077.1 GCA_947475225.1 Bradyrhizobiaceae bacterium | reverse complement strand
GCGCTATTTCACCGGGCTTGCGCTGTCCTGCGGGATGTGCGGTCCGGTCGCCGCCAGGGTGACGCTGCATTTTCGGGGTGAGCGCATTCCGGCGCGTGATGCGCTGGCGGGCATCGGCCACATTGAAGCAGGCGACCCTGACCTTGATCCGATCATCGCAAATCTCATGCAGACGACGCCGGTAGCAACCGCCCGTCTATAGCTGGCCCTGAATGTGAAAACCTCCGGACGGATGGGCCGTCCGGAGGTTTTTTTGCGGGAGTGCAAGGCTTTCGCCGACCCCCGGTCTAGGCCCGTCTGATGTAGCGTTCCGGTTCGATCCCCTGCTTGCTGCATCCCACCGTATAAGCTTCGTAATAAACACTCTCGATCATCCACACGAGGGCTTGCTGGCCCGAACGCTGTGCGGCCAGGCGAAGCTTGCGGCTTTGCTCGGCAATGAATCTCGCGGTCTCCGCCGCATTAAGGCGGTGCGTTCCCATGGTGTCCGGGTCGAAGCCTCGGTTCAGCATGGCCTCAAGGCGAGTTCTGGTTGCTGCTGCATCCAGTACGTCCTTGTCCGGTTTCGTCTTTGTATTCACGGGGCTCATTTGTCGTCTACCTCCCAGCTTTCACAGAGGAACCTTTTTGTCTGCCCGATTTACCTCTGGTGGATGAAAAGATGTCTTGAGCAACTTCCGGTGTAAACTTCTCAGCTTGGCGAAGGGATAATTTTATTAACCTTTCGCATAGAAGCGAAATCTTTTTTGCACATCCATTGGGCAAATTGCCGAATGAATAGGCAATTCATGCCTCTTAGGCGTCGATTTGTGGGGGCCGGGTCAGGCTGCGGCGTGCAGGCTGCGGCGGTTATCCACAAGGTTCTCGAACATCATGCGGCTCACCCGTTCGCACTTGCCGAGCTGCAGACGCGACTGATTCTTGACACGCTGATAGGCACCGGGACCCATGGCTTGGTCAAGCCATTCAATATACTGGGGAATTTTTGACCAACGGTCGATGAGCGCAGGGGTCAGCTCGCCGTGGAACTGAGTCGCCATGATGTTGCGGCCGATCGACATGACCTGAACCGGGCTCACGGCGGAGGAGGCCAGCACTTCGGCGCCGGCCGGCAGCGTCGTCACCTCGGCATGGTGCCACTGCATGATCTTGAAGGAGGCAGGCAGGCCGCGGGTGAGCGGGTGCGCGTGGCCCAGCGCGTTGAGCTCCACCTTGCCGAAGCCGACCTCCGCAGCGCGGGCAAGCCCCACCTCGCCGCCCAGCGCTTTCGCCAGAAGCTGCAGCCCGAGGCAGACGCCCAAATAGGGGCGGTTGCGCTGGAAGGTCCATTCGCGGATCGCGGCGATCTCGGCGGCAAGCCACGGGTGGGCATCGGTCTCCCACACGTCCATGGCGCCGCCCATCACCAGCAGGAAATCATAAGGGGCGAGCGACGGAATCGCCTCACCCCTGTGCAGCATCACCACGTCGAGCTCCGCGCCCTGTTCGGCGAGGAAGCGGCCGAACAGGCCGGGCGGTTCGTCATCCATGTGCTGGAAGGCAAGGGCGCGGCGGATCACGGGCAAGGTCCTTCGGAACGGCGGTAAATCTTTGAAGGCGGGCACATAAGCAATCCTGCGCGATTCACAAGCGCTTTCTTCCCAGCGTTGCCTTAACGCCGGATTACGACGAGAGTGTTGCGGCCATGACACCGCTTCGCCTCGTCTTCTCCGCCCTGCTGCCCTTCGCGGCGGGCTACTTCATGTCCTACCTGCTGCGCGCCGTGAACGCCGTGGTGGCACCCGACCTTGTGAAGGACCTCAGCCTCTCGCCCGGCCAGCTCGGGCTGCTGACGGCCGCCTATCTCGGTGCCTTCGCGCTGTTCCAGCTGCCGCTGGGCGTGCTGCTGGACCGCTACGGCCCCCGCAAGGTGCAGGCGGGGCTGCTGTGCGTGGCGGCCGCTGGCTGCGCCGCCTTCGCCTTCGCACCAGGCTTCATCGGGCTGTTCGCCGCCCGCGCGGTCATCGGCCTCGGGTTCTCGGCGGGGCTGATGGCCAGCTACAAGTCCTCCGCCACCTGGGTGCCGGCCGAGCGCCGTTCGCTTGCCAATACGGCGATCATGTCGATGGGCGCATTGGGCGTGGTGGTGGCGACGGAGCCCACCGCATGGCTGGTCGGCCTCATCGGCTGGCGCAACGCCTTCCTCGTGTTTTCGGGCATGGTCCTGCTCGCCGCCGGGTTCATCCTCGCCGCCGCGCCGCGCAAGGACACGCTCACGGCGCCCGCACCGCTGAAGCAGCAGTTCAGCCAGATGATCGCCATCATGAAGACTCCGCTGTTCTGGCGCATCGCACCCCTGCTGGGCCTCACCTCGGGCGTGCAGATCGGCATCCAGACGCTGTGGGCGGGCCCCTGGCTGCGCGACGTGATGGGCTATTCGCGCGCGCAGGTGGCCCACCACCTGCTGTTCATGGCGGTGGCCTTCATGCTGGGCATTCTCTCGGTGGGCATCATCGCCGACCGGCTGGCGCGGCGCGGCATCGGGCCGATGCAGGTGATGCTCGGCTTCAACTCCGTCTATTTTGTCGCCCAGGCCATCATCGTGCTGCGCATCGAGGCGCTGGTATTCCCCGCATGGCTCATGGTGGCGGCCTTCGGGCAGGTGGCGGTCTTGGCCTTTCCGTGGTTCGTCGCCCATATCGGCAAGGAGCTGGCAGGGCGGGCCAACGCAACAATCAATTTCACCATGTTCGTCTGCGCCTTCGCCTCGCAATATCTGGTGGGCCTGATCATCGGGCTGTTTCCGGCCGTCGGAACGGGTTACAGCCCGCAGGGCTACAGCTGGGCCATCGGCCTTTTCCTCGCAGCCCAGCTCATGGCCCTCGGATGGTACCTCGCGGCCGCGCCGCACAAAGAGATCGTGGAGAAGCGTGCATGACCAACCCCGTGATCGCCGAAGTCACCCGTGGCGACATCATCGAGAGCCGGCATCGCGGCGCCTATGCCGTGGTGGACCGGACAGGCCACGTGGTGGCAGCCGAGGGCAGCATCGCGGCGGCCGTCTATCCGCGCTCGGCGATCAAGGCCTTCCAGTGCCTGCCGGTGATCGAGAGTGGTGCTGCCGAGCACTTCGGCTTCACTGACGAGGAGGTGGCGCTCTGCTGTTCCTCGCACAATGGCGAACCGGAGCATGTGCGCGTGGCGCGCGCCATGCTGGCCAAGGGCGGCAATGCCGAGGACCTTTATGAGTGCGGCGCCCACTGGCCCTATTTCGAGGAAGCGCGCTTCGACCTCGTGCGCCACAACGAGCCCTGCGCCGCCGTGCACAACAACTGCTCCGGCAAGCACGCCGGCATGCTGGCGCTGGCCCGCCAGCTCAACGCCGACCCGCATGGCTATGTGAAGCTCGACCATCCGGTGCAGCAGGCCATCGCCCGCCGCGTCGGCGAGCTCTGCGACATCGACCTCGCGCAGCAACCCGTCGGCATCGACGGCTGCTCGGTGCCTACCTGGGCCATTCCGCTGAAGAACCTGGCCCTTGCCTTCGCCCGTTTCTCGGACCCCGAGAACAAGGCCGCCCGCCGCATCATCGCGGCGGTGCGCAAGCATCCCTTCATGGTGGCGGGCACGGGTGACTTCGACACGCTCATCATGGAGGCCGTTCCGCGCCTGTTCATCAAGACCGGGGCGGAAGGCGTCTATTGTGCCTGCATTCCGCACGCAGGTCTCGGCATCGCGCTCAAAACCGACGATGGCGCCTCGCGCGCCGCGGAAGTGGGTATCGCGTCCGTGCTGGCGGGCCTCGACGTGTGGACGCCGGAGGAAAAGGCGGCACTGGAACGCTTCCGCCACCATGACCTCGCCAACTGGCGCAAGATCGAGGTGGGCGAGGTACGGGGATTGCGGCTGTAGCCTGCTCGTCACATAGTCCCCTCAAGCTCAAGATATTACGGGGGAACCGACATGAGACAGCCGCTGCTTGCCCTTCTGCTCCTGATCGCCGGGGTGACCACGGCGCAGGCGACGGACCTCACCATCATGAGCTTCAACATCTATGGCGGCGGCGCCAACGACAAGAAGCCGGTGGACGAAACGGCGGCCGTCATCAAGGCGGTGGGCGCCGACATCATCGGCGTTCAGGAAACCAGGCTGGAGGGCGACCCGTGCACCGCCGAGGTCTGCCCAGCGGCGGGCGAGAGCGTTGCCGCCAAGCTCGCTGCCGCACTTGGCTATTACTACTACGACCAGACCAGGGAAAATGCCGCGCTGTGGGCCAATGCCATAATCAGCCGCTATCCGATCGGCAAGGCCACACCCAACGACACCGGCGTCGAGATCGACGTCAACGGCCGCAAGGTCCATGCCTACAACATCCACCTCGATGACGCACCCTATCAGCCCTACCAGCTGCTCGGCATCGAATATGGTCCCTATCCCTTCCTCAAGACGGCGGATGAAGCCGTGAAGGCGGCAGCAGGCACGCGCGGCCCCGGCCTCAAGCTGCTGTTCGACGATATGGATGCAGCAGGGCCTGCGGATGCGGACGTCGTGTTCGGTGATTTCAACGAGCCTTCGCACCGTGACTGGACGGAGTCTGCCGTCAAGGCCGGGCTGCAGCCGCTCGTGGTGCCGTTCCCGACGGTCAAGGCGATCGAGGACAAGGGCTTCGTCGATACCTTCCGCGCCATCTACCCGGACGCGGGCGCAAAGCCCGGTATGACCTGGACGCCGACGACTGAGGCGACCGCCAAGGACGACCACCACGACCGCATCGACTTCGCCCTGGCGCGCGGCAAGGAGCTGATGGTGATCTCCGCCGGCATCGTCGGCGAGAAGGCGCCCGAGGCCGACATCGTGGTCACGCCATGGCCCAGCGACCACCGCGCCACCATGGCGACGGTGAAGTTCTGAGCTACTCCGCCGCGCGCTGGGCGTAGCCGAGCTTCCGGTTCAGCCTTTCGAGAAGCGACAGTGCCGCATCGGGGATCACGGTCCCCGGCGGGAATACGGCCGCCGCCCCCATGTCGATCAGCGTCTGCACGTCTTCCGGCGGGATGACGCCGCCGACCACGATCATGATGTCGGAGCGGCCCGCCTTGTCGAGTGCGGCCTTGAGCAGCGGCACCAGCGTGAGATGACCCGCCGTCAGCGTCGAGACGCCCACGGCATGGGCCTTCTCCTTCACCGCCTGCTCCGCCACTTCCGCCGGTGTTGCGAAGAGCGGGCCGATCACCACGTCGAAGCCCATGTCGGTGAAGGCCGAGGCGATCACCTTCTGGCCGCGGTCATGGCCGTCCTGGCCGACCTTGGCGACGAGGATCTTCGGCGCGCGACCGTCTGTTTCCTTGAAGGCCGCCACGGCATGCTGGGCCTGCTCGATCTTGTGCTTGTCGCGCGGGGTTGCGGCATAGACACCCTTCAGGGCGCGGATCACCGGGCTGTGGCGGTTGTACACTTTCTCCAGCGCCAGCGAGATTTCGCCCACCGTGGCCTTGGCCCGTGCGGCATCGACGGCGGCGGCGAGCAGGTTGCCCTGGCCCGAGCCTGCGACTTTGGTGAGCTTCGCGAGATAGCCTTGGGTCTCGCCCTCGTTGCGCTCGGCGCGCAGGCGTTGCAGTTTCCCGATCTGCCGGGCGCGCACGGCGGAATTGTCGACCTTGAGGATGTCAATCTTCGCGTCACCCGCGACCTGGTACTTGTTGACGCCGATCACCGCCTGCTCGCCGGTGTCGATGCGGGCTTGTGTACGCGCTGCGGCTTCCTCGATGCGTGACTTCGGAATGCCGGCCTCGATGGCCTTGGCCATGCCGCCCATCGCCTCGATCTCCTCGATGTGTTTCCACGCCTTGTTCGCGAGGTCCATCGTAAGGCGTTCGACGAAGTAGCTGCCGCCCCATGGGTCGATCATTTTGCAGGTGCCCGCCTCCTGCTGCAGGAAGAGCTGCGTGTTGCGCGCGATGCGGGCCGAGAAGTCGGTGGGCAGCGCCATCGCCTCGTCCAGCGAGTTGGTATGTAACGATTGCGTGCCGCCCTGGGTGGCGGCCATCGCCTCGATGCAGGTGCGCGTCACGTTGTTGAACACGTCCTGCGCGGCGAGGCTCCAGCCGCTCGTCTGGCAATGGGTGCGCAAGGAGAGCGAGCGTTCGTCCTTGGGGTCGAAGCGCTTGATGAGCCTGGCCCAGATCATGCGGGCGGCACGCATCTTGGCGACTTCCATGAAGAAATTCATGCCGATGGCCCAGAAGAACGAGAGCCGTGGCGCGAAGCTGTCGATGGGCATTCCGGCCGCCACTCCGGCCTTGGCATATTCGAGGCCGTCGGCCAGCGTATAGGCCAGCTCGAGGTCCGCCGTCGCTCCGGCTTCCTGCATGTGATAGCCGGAAATCGAGATCGAGTTGAATTTCGGCATGCGGGCGGAGGTATATTGGAAGATGTCCGAGACGATCTTCATCGATGCGCCGGGCGGGTAGATGAAGGTGTTGCGGACCATGAACTCCTTGAGGATGTCGTTCTGGATGGTGCCCTGCAATTTTTCAGGCGGCACACCCTGCTCCTCGCCCGCCACGATGTAGAGCGCCATGATCGGCAGCACCGCGCCGTTCATGGTCATCGACACCGTCATCTGGTCAAGCGGGATGCCATCGAACAGCGTGCGCATGTCGTAGATCGAGTCGATCGCCACACCCGCCATGCCGACGTCGCCCGCCACGCGCGGGTGGTCCGAGTCGTAGCCCCTGTGCGTGGCGAGGTCGAAGGCGATGGACAGGCCCATCTGCCCCGCAGCGAGGTTACGGCGGTAGAAGGCATTGGAATCCTCCGCCGTGGAGAAGCCCGCATATTGGCGGATTGTCCAGGGCTGCGTCGTGTACATGGTGGGGTAGGGGCCGCGCAGATAGGGCAGCGCACCGGGCCATGTGTTGAGGAAGTCGATGCCCTTCATGTCCTCGGGACCGTAGGCGCATTTCACGTGCAGGCCTTCGGGCGTCAGCCAGTCCTGCGCGGCGCAGCCGTCGACGGAGGAGGTCGCCAGCGCGATCTTCGAGAAATTCGGAATGCGTCTCATGACAGGGCTTCCGTCTCGGGGGCTGCTTCCTGCATCAGCGGATAGGCGCTGGTGCCGATGATGGGGAAGTTGGCCTGGGAGTCCGGATCGGGCAGTGGCCAGTCACCGGCCTCCGCCGCCTGGAATACCTTCCACGCCGATTGCGCCAGCCCTTGCGTATAGGTCTCGATGTAGCCCGCTCCCAGTGCAGGGTCGGCGACGCGCCACAGGTTCGATTCCTCGGCCAGTACGTTTTGCACGTTGCGCGCCACGCGACGGGCGAAGGCGTTGGGCAGGCCTTGCGCCAGAGAGAGCGGGAGCACGGTGATCGAGTCCGCGCCGCCAAGGGCAGCGCCGAACACGGCCGCCGTGGCGCGCAGGATGTTGGTGTGCGGGTCCTTCACGGCCATCATCCGCCACGAGGTTTCGGCATGGAGCCTGAGGGGCGCGTCGGGCAGCCCCGCCGCCTGCAGCACGCGCCGCCACAGCAGGCGGATGGCCCGGAACTTCGCGAGTGTCGCGAACATGTCCTGGTTCGCTGCCAGCGTGATGCCGACGGAGCGCACGAGATGCACATCGTTCAGCCGCTCAAGCGAGCGCAGCGTGGCGACGGCGGTTGCCAGCGTGGCGCCCAGCTCCTGCGCCTCCGTGGCGCCCTGCTCATGCCAGCTCCGGCCATCGGCCTCCATGTAGGGGCCGGTGTAGCCCAGCCGGGCGAGCTCTGCCGCGTCCGCCGGATTGGTGAGGGCAAATGAGACGTTGAGGCGCTCCGGGTCGATGGGCTGGGTGGCGATCAGTTCGGCCAGCGCCATGGAGGCATTGCCCTCGACGCGCAGGGCAATGGCATGGAGGTGCACGCCCTGCAGCACGCGGGCGAGGCGGGCGGTGTCAATTCCGTAGCCGCGGGCCGCGGCCGAATCCCTGGTCACCAGCACGAGGCCAGTGGCGCCATTCGCGAGGTCGTCCAGCGCCAGTTCATTGGCGCGCGCCGCATCCGGGTGGTCGACGCGCTGGAACAGCGTCCATGGAACCTGAGTTGCCCGCGCCGCGCGGTGGCCGGCCAGCTGGCCATACAGGGGTTCGAGCCTGATCCCGTCGGCCGAGGCATGGACCAGCTTCTCCTCGAAGGAGGCGCCTTTCAGCACCGCCTCGACGCGCTTCATCCAGTCGGCCCGGCCAAGCGCCGGGAAGTCGGAGGCCAGCTTCAGATCACTCATGTCCAACCCAGTCTTTTGCAACTGCGAAACACTAGCGAAGACAGGGTGCCGCCGCAAACCGCCCTTGGTCTAATCGGCGGCTGTCAGACGTAGCCGGAAAGCCCCGGAATGGAGCCGGCCACCTCTTTCACCAGGGGAGCGCCTGCCTTTTCCTTGGCATAGTCCAGCGTGGTGGTGCCCAGCGCCTTGATCTGGTCCATTGACAGGCCCGCGGCGGAGAGTTTCGAGATGGCAGCCAGAGGCCCGCCCATCATGCCGCCCGCCAGCATGCCGAGCAGCCCGCCACCGCCGTGGCCTGCCCCGTCGCCACCCTGGGCGCGGGCGAGCTCCGCCGCGCCGGGCAGCTTGTCGAACAGCTCCTGAACCTTGTTCTGGTTTCCTTGAGTCTTGATGAGGGTCAGCATGATGCCGAGACCCTTCTCGGCCTTTTCGGGGCTGAGCCCGCTTGCCGTCACGATACGGTCGATCAGCTCCTGCATGCTTTCAAATCCTGCTCACGCTCGTTGCGAAACCCGGCCGCTTATAGCAAGAAAGGGTTGTTCAAGGCGAATTATCCGGGGAATCCCAGACCATGTCCGATTCGACGATCTTCATCGGCCAGAGCACCAAGCGCGAGGAATTGTTCCTCGCCATGGCCAACCGCCATGGCCTGGTCACCGGCGCCACCGGCACCGGCAAGACGGTGACGCTGCAGATTTTGGCGGAAGGTTTCTGCGATGCGGGCGTGCCTGTCTTCGCGGCGGACGTGAAGGGCGACCTCGCCGGCATCGCCATGGAGGGCGAGCCCAAGGACGCGCTGATCGAGCGCGCCAAGTCCATGGGCTTCGACGATTATGGGTTCGAGGCGATCCCGACGATCTTCTGGGACCTGTTCGGCCTGCAGGGCCACCCCATCCGCACCACCATCTCCGACATGGGCCCGCTGATGCTCTCCCGCCTCATGGGTCTCACGGATGCGCAGGAAGGTGCCCTCAACATCGCCTTCAAGATCGCCGACCAGGAGGGCCTGGCCCTCCTGGACCTCAAGGACCTTCGCGCCCTGCTGAAGGACCTTGCGGAGCGCGGCAAGGAGATCACCACCGAATACGGCAACGTCGCAGCCCCCACCATCGGCGGCATCCAGCGCCGCCTCGTGGTGCTGGAGGAGCAGGGCGGCAACCATTTCTTCGGTGAACCCGCGCTCGACATCCATGATTTCATGCGCACCACGCCGGGCGGCAAGGGCTACATGAACGTGCTCGCCGCCGACAAGCTCATCAGCTCGCCGCAGCTCTACGCGACCTTCCTGCTGTGGATGATGTCCGAACTCTTCGAGCGCCTGCCTGAGGTGGGCGACCCGGAGAAACCGAAGATGGTGTTCTTCTTCGACGAGGCGCATCTGCTGTTCTCGGATGCTCCGGCGGGCCTCGTGCAGAAGATCGAGCAGACGGTGAAGCTGATCCGCTCCAAGGGCATCGGCATCTATTTCGTGACACAGAACCCGCTGGACGTGCCCGAAAGCGTGCTGGCCCAGATGGGCAACCGCATCCAGCATGCGCTGCGCGCCTACACCCCGCGCGAAGCGAAGGCGGTGGCCACCGCGGCTTCGACTTTCCGCCCCAACCCCGCCTTCAAGACGGAAGAGGCGATCACCCAGCTCGGCAAGGGCGAGGCGCTGGTCTCGGTGCTCGACCTCAAGGGCGTGCCCTCCATGGTGGAGCGCACCATGATCCGTCCGCCGTCTTCACGCATGGGCCCGATCACCCCGGAAGAGCGCCAGAAGATCATCAAGAACTCGCCGGTCTATGGCAGCTACGAGGAGAGCGAGGACCGCGAATCGGCCTATGAGATCCTGACCAAGCGCGCCGAGGAGCGCGGCGTGGCGGCCGAGCAGCAGAAGGCCGACCAGGCCGCGCAGAAGGAAGCCGACCAGCAGGCCCGCGCCCAGGGCCGGACGTCCGGCCGCGAGACGGCGACTGACCGGTTCGTGAAGAACATGGCCAGCACCGCGGGACGCCAGATCGGCAACATCATCATCCGGGGAATATTGGGCGGATTGAAGAAGTGGTGACCATGCGAGCCCTTCTCCCGTTGGCGCAGTCAATGGGAGAAGGGAGCAATCGCTAAATGATCTCGTCCTCGTCGGCCAGCACCACTGCTTCATCCGGATGCTGACGAATTGAGGCGAGCGGTGTGGCGCGGGCGATGTGGAACACCGCGTCGCCGCGGTTGACCAGCGGCAGGTTGGTGCGGCCGACGATGATGCCGTCCCACTCCGCGAACAGTGGCAAGGAGGCCTGCCCCAGCGGGTCCGCCACAACGCCCACCACCTCGCCCTTGCCGACGCGATCGCCGATGCTGCGGGTCGTATGCAATATGCCGCTCTCGGGCGCACGCACCCAGGAACTGGCGTCCGAGAATACCGTCCTGCCGACGGGCCGTGACGTCGCCTCCACCATGCCGAGATGCGCCATGAGCCGCAGCGTGCCCCGCACCGCGGCGTCGATCGCCAGTTCATCGAAGCGCAGCGCCTCGCCACCCTCGTAGAGCAGCACCCTCACACCCGCTTCACCCGCCGAAAGCCGCAGCGAGCGTTCGCGCAGCTTGGAGATCAGGATCACCGGCGGCGCGAAGGCCTCCGCCATCCTGAGCAGTTCCGGCTCGTCGGGAGCGAGCCGCACCTGCGGCAGGTTGGAGCGGTGAAGGGCGGCCGTGTGGAAGTCGACGCCATACTGGCTCTTCAGCACCACCTCGCGGAAGAAGATGTCGGCGACGAGGCTGGCGAGCGAGCCGCGGTCCGAACCCGGAAAGCAGCGGTTGAGGTCACGCCGGTCCGGCATGTAGCGCGTGTGGTTGAGGAAGCCGAAGCTGTTGACGATGGGCACCGCGAGCAGCGTGCCCCGCAGTGTCTGGAGCGCGGGGTGGGTGAGGATGCGGCGGATGATCTCCACGCCCTGGATCTCGTCACCGTGGATGGCGCCGGACAGGAACATGGTGGGGCCGGGGGCTTCGCCATGCACCACGTGGACGGGCAATGTCACGTGGGTGTGGTTCGACAGCGTGCTGACCGGCAGGTCCACCGTGGCGCGGCTGCCCCGCTGCACGTCCACTTCGCCGAGGTTGAAGGCGCTCATCCCTTGCCCCGCGTGCGCGTGCGGCCGGGCTTGGCGTGACGCTCCACGAAGCGGATGATGGTGGTGGCCACGTCCACGCCCGTCGCCTTCTCGATGCCTTCGAGCCCGGGCGAGGAGTTGACCTCGATCACCACGGGCCCGTGCGAGGAGCGCAGCATGTCGACACCCGCCACGTTGAGGCCCATGGAGCGGGCGGCCCGCAGCGCGGTCGCCTTCTCCAGCGGCGTCAGTTCGATCATGTTGGCGGTGCCGCCACGGTGCAGGTTGGAGCGGAAGTCATCCTTCGCGCCCTTGCGCTCCATGGCGGCGACGAGCGAGCGCCCGACCACGAAGGCGCGGATGTCGCTGCCCTCGGCTTCCTTGATGAACTCCTGAACGAGGATCGCCACATTGGCACCGTGGAAGGCCTCGACCACGGACTTCGCCGACTTGTGCGTCTCGCTCAGCACCACGCCGATCCCCTGCGTGCCCTCCAGCAGCTTGATGACTACGGGCGCGCCGCCGACGATGTCGAGCAGGTCGTCGGTGCGCTTTGAATCATGTGCGAAGGCGGTGACGGGAAGTCCCACGCCGTCGCGCGACAGCAATTGCAGCGAGCGCAGCTTGTCGCGCGAGCGGCCGATGGCGACAGATTCGTTCACCGGATAGACGCCCATCATCTCGAACTGGCGCAGCACGGCCATGCCGTAGAATGTATGCGACGCGCCGATCCTCGGGATCACGGCATCAAAGCCCACCAGCTTCTCGCCCTGGTAGCGCAGCTCGGGCTTCTTCGAGGTGATGTTCATGTAGCACTTGAGATAGTCGATGGGCACCATCTCGTGGCCGCGCTTCTGCGCCGTCTCGATCAGGCGCTGGTGTGAATAGAGCTTCTGGTTGCGGGTGAGCAGCGCGATCTTCATGGCGTCTTCGGCTTCTTGCGCGAGAGGAGGTTTGTCTTCGTCGGATGCACGAGGAAGTCAGGCCCGATGCTGCCGCGGCCCAGCAACATGGCGACGCCCATGTCGGCACGGTCAGTGAGGGTGATGTCGATGTGCAGCGTGATCTTGCCGATCTTCACGTCGGTCTCCACCACGGCGCGCGTCTCGATCTGCCCGTTTGAACTCTTCACCCGCTTCATGCCCTTGAGCGGCAGGCGGCAATGGTGATGGCGCCTGGGCAGCGCCAGCACGAAGGTCACGTGATGGTCGTCGCGGGTGATGTCTGTCGCATGCAGCGCCGCTGAGCGGGCACCCGTGTCGATCTTGGCGGAAAAGGTGCCCACACCCAGTTGCGGCAGGCTCACCTTCTCGCGCCAGCCGATGATCATCGGCTGGTCATCCTTCACCTGTTTCGGTCGCGCCGTCAGCATGGGGAAAGCTTAGAGCAAGTCACTGCCGCTCATCCAACATTATCGTTCCTCGCCCCCCGAGGGGGAGAGGAACAGGCTTGGAGGATCAATCCAGCTTGATGGTCTCGGCGATCTCGATGCCGAAGCCGGAGAGGCCAACGTAGTGGCGGTTGGAAGAGGAGATCAGGCGGATCGTGCTGACGTTGAGGTCGCGCAGGATCTGGGCACCCAGCCCGACGTCGCGCCACGACTGCTGGCGCTGGGCCGCGCTGCCGGACTTCTCGGTGCCCGCGAACTGGCCTGCCGGAACGCCGGCTGCCCCTTCCTGCAGGTAGACGAGGATGCCCGCACCCTCGCGCTTGAACACCTCGAACACCTTG
Organism: Bradyrhizobiaceae bacterium; assembly: GCA_947475225.1. Classification (GTDB taxonomy): domain Bacteria; phylum Pseudomonadota; class Alphaproteobacteria; order Rhizobiales; family Aestuariivirgaceae; genus Aestuariivirga. Next base: position 4,640 of record CANJMQ010000077.1, on the reverse strand, counting down.
TTGAGCGTGGTGCGCTTGCCGAATACATCCTCGATGACGTTCTCGCGGTGCAGCCGCACCGGAACGGCCTTGGCGGTTGAGACGTCGCCGAACACCAGGGCCAGCTGCTCGACCTGGTCAAAGGGCGTCACGAAGGAATAGCCCCTGGCCTTGCCGATCACCGTCTCGACGTCGAACTGCGCGGTCTGCTCCACCAGGCGCTCGCGGCGCTGGCGATAGGCGATGAGGTCAGCCACCGAGATGATCTTGAAGCCATGCTCGCGGGCGAAGGCGAAATTCTGGGGCCCGCGCTTCACCGAGCCGTCGTCGTTGACGAGTTCGCAGATGGCGCCCACCGGCCTGAGGCCTGCAAGCTTCACGAGGTCGACAGCGGCTTCGGTGTGGCCCGAGCGCATCAGCACGCCGCCCGACTTGGCGACGAGGGGGAAGATGTGGCCCGGCCGCACGAAATCATCGGCCACCACATTGCCATTGGCGAGTGCATGGCACGTCGCCGCGCGCTCCTTGGCGGAGATGCCTGTGGTGAGGCCTTCCTTGTAGTCGATGGTGACGGTGAAGGCGGTGCCCATCGGGGCATCGTTGAGCGCCACCATGGGGTCGAGCTTGAGGCGCTTGGCATCTTCCGCGGTGATCGGCGTGCACACGATGCCGGAGGTGTGGCGCACCATGAAGGCCATCTGCTCCGTCGTGATCTTGGCGGCGGCGGCGATCAGGTCGCCCTCGTTCTCGCGGTCGTCGTCGTCGACCACCACCACCATTTCGCCGGCGGCAATCGCCTTGATCGCGTCCTCGACGGTGTCGAGCTTCTGTTCATTCGCCATGGTCTGATCTCCAAAATCGGCGGGGCGCACCTTGTTGCCCGTCGCGGTGGCAATCTTGTTGGCAAGCTCGAGGGAGGGGAGCGCCCCTGCCACGAGCTGCGAGACCCGGCCCTGGGTGACCCCCAGCCGGCGTGCCAGTTCAGATTGCGACGTGCCGCTATTAGCGAGCCACTCGGAAAGCTTCATGAAGACCTATTAGCAAGACTAATAGTTGGGCGCAAACCCCTTTGCGGGATTATTCACCCCAGCTGCGTTCCAGCACCTTCATCCAGTTCTCGGAGCACAGCTTGCGGGCGAGATCCTCGCCATATCCGTGGGCAGCCATGGCCTCGGCCAGGCGGGGCAGGCCGGTCACGTCGCCGATCTGGGAGGGGATTCGGGCGCCGTCGAAGTCAGAGCCCAGACCCACGTGGTCCTCGCCGGCCAGCTTCATCAGGTGGTCGAGGTGGCGGAGCATGGTGTCGAGGCCATTCTCGCTCTGCCAGCGGCCGTCGGCCCTGAGGAAGCCGTTGGCGAAGTTCAGGCCCACCATGCCACCGGTCTTGCCGATGATCTTCACCTGGTCATCGGTGAGGTTGCGCGAGGAGGCCGACAGCGCATGGGCGTTGGAGTGGGTGGCAACGATGGGCGCGGTGGAGTGGCGCGCCACGTCCCAGAAGCCCTTCTCGTTGAGGTGCGAAACGTCCACCATGATCTTCAGTTCGTTGCAGCGCCTGACCAGCGCCTTGCCCGCCTCGGTGAGGCCGGGGCCCGTATCGGGCGAAGACGGGAACTTGAACGGCACGCCATGGCCGAAGGCATTGTCGCGGCTCCACACGAGGCCGAGAGAGCGCAGCCCTGCCTGGTGCAGCACGTCGAGTGACGTCAGTTCGGGGTCGATTGCTTCCGCGCCCTCGATGTGGAAGATCGCGGCGATCTTGCCCTCGGCAACCGCGTTGCGAAGCTCGGCAACGCTGCGGCACACCTTGAAGCGGCCCTCGGAACGTTCCTCGATGCGGAACAGGATCGAGGCCATGCCGATGGTGGCGTTGAGCGCGCCGACCTGGCCCACCTGGTTGGCCGGCGGCGGGTTCATGTCCTCGTCGTCATCGAGGCCGGCGTCCGCCGGACTCGGCGCAAAGATGGCGAAGAAGCCGCCCTGGAAGCCGCCCTTGATCATGCGCGGCAGGTCGAGGTGTCCGGCCTCGGCGCCATTCAGGAAATCGGCAATGGGGTCACCCTCTTTCTTCATCCAGAGGCGGAGCAGCACGTCGTTGTGGCCGTCGAAGACTGGAACCAAGATCAGGCATCCTTCATGTGGAAACGGCCGGGTGAAACCCGGCCGTCCGTTGTCTCAGCTTAGCAGGCGATCACGCCTTGGAGAACATCTCGTCGACATAGTCCCAGTTGACGAGATTGTCGACGAAGGCCTCGAGATACTTGGGGCGCAGGTTGCGGTAGTCGATGTAGTAGCTGTGCTCCCACACGTCGCAGCCGAGGATGGGGGACGCGCCATGCATCAGCGGGTTCTCGCCGTTCGGCGTCTTCATGATGGCGAGCTTGCCGTCCTTCTTGGCGATCCACGCCCAGCCGGAGCCGAACTGCGTGATGCCGGCCTGGATGAAGTCGGTGCGCATCTTGTCATAGCCGCCGAGATCGGCGTCGATGGCAGCCTGCAGCTTGGCTGAGATCTTCTTGCCGCCGCCGTTGGGCTTCATCCAGTTCCAGAAGTGCAGGTGGTTGTAGTGCTGGCCCACGTTGTTGACGAGGGGGGCGATCTTGTCGGCGAAGGCGATCTTGCAGATCTCCTCGATCGACTTGTCCGCGAGCGGGCTGTCCTTCAGCGCGGCGTTGCCGTTGGTCACGTAAGCCTGGTGGTGCTTGTCGTGGTGGTACTCGAGCGTCTCCTTGGACATGTAGGGTCCGAGCGCGTCATAGGCATAGGGCAGGGCGGGCAGTTCGAGAGCCATGGTCGTTCCTCCTTGAAAGCTGTCGGCCCTATCTAGTCCGTGCCGCTTGAACGCGCAAGGAACCCCGCTAGGATGAGGGGGTGAGGTCAATTCATGTCAAAACCGCAAATCATACCCTTTGATCGCAACGCGCCCCTCGCACCCTGGGAGGACTTCCCGGAGGGCGAGATCGTCTCCGGCACGCGAAAGCACAATGGCATTACCCTGTTCGAGGACAAGGCCCGCGGCCTCACCGCCGGGGTGTGGGAACAGGGCGCGAACGAAAGCCGCTGGATGGACTATCCGGTGAACGAGTTCATGACGGTGCTGGAAGGCGAGGTGGTGATCGTCGAGAAGGACCGCACCGTCTCGATCAAGGCGGGCGAGAGCTTCATCATCCCCAAGGGCCTGCACTGCCGCTGGACGCAACCCGGCCATGTGCGGAAGTTCTTCGTGATCTTCGAGGATGCCTCGGGGCTCAAGAACGAGGGGCCGCTCCGCACCATCAAGATCGACCCTGCGGTGACGCTCGAACCCTCGACGCCGCCGGCAGCCGCCATGCTGCTGTCGCCCGTCCCCGTGCAGCACGCGCATGACTATTTCGCGGATGTTACCGGCCAACTGAACATCGGCGTGTGGGACACCACGGGCTACCACAGGAAGCTCATCGACTTTCCGCGCCACGAGCTGATGTGCCTGCTGGAAGGCTCAGTGGAGTTCGAAGACGACAAGGGCGTGACGCAGCGCTTCACGGCGGGCGATACCTTCTTCGTGCCGATGGGCACCCCGAACAGCTGGAAGTCGGAAGGGTATCTCAGGAAGATCTTCGTCATCTTCCAGCCCGCCCGATAACCCGTCACCCCGGCGAAAGCCGGGGCCCAGCTTTGGTTCAGCATGTGCGGTGAGAAAGCGGGGTCCCGGCTTTCGCCGGGATGACGGAGTTAGGTGATGAGCACCTTCTCCATGAACACGCTGTTCGGATCATCCGCCGGATAGCCGCCGAAGGCGCCGCGGTCGACGTAACCAAGCCGTCGATACAGCCCTAGCGATTCCGGCTGGTGGATTCCCGTTTCGAGCCGCGCGATCAGCCTGCCGCAGGCCATCGCCTCGTCCTCGATCCTTTGCATCATCAGCTTGGCAAGGCCCAGCCCACGCGCGGCGGGCGTCACGTAGATGCGCTTCACCTCGACATAGTCGCCATGCAGCCAGCAGCCGCCGATGGCCAGCACCTCGGCGTCGCGATGCGCCGCGAAGAAGCGCATCTCGGGCTGGCGCAGCGTCTCGATGTCGAGCAGGTGGTTGGACTCGGCCGGGTAGAGCGGAACGAGATAGGCGTCGAGTTCCGCTACCATCGCCCGAACCGGCGGATGCGCCGGGTCGGCGATGGTGATGACCACTGTCGTCACTGGAAGGCCTGAAGGCCGGTCTGGGCGCGGCCGAGGATCAGGGCGTGCACGTCATGCGTGCCCTCATAGGTGTTCACCGTCTCGAGGTTCACCATGTGGCGGATGACGTGATATTCTTCCGAGATGCCGTTGCCGCCGTGCATGTCGCGCGCCATGCGGGCAATGTCGAGCGACTTGCCGCAGTTGTTGCGCTTCATCAGCGAAATGGCAGGCGGTGCCACGGTGCCGCGCTCCAGCCCACGGCCAAGCGCCATGCAGCCCTGAAGGCCCAGCGCGATTTCGGTCTGCATGTCGGCGAGCTTCTTCTGGACCAGCTGCGTTGCGGCCAGCGGCTTGCCGAACTGCTTTCTGTCGAGCGTGTATTGCCGCGCCCGGTGCCAGCAGTCCTCCGCCGCACCCATGACGCCCCAGGCGATGCCGTAGCGCGCCTTGTTGAGGCAGCCGAAGGGGCCACCGAGGCCCTTGGCGTTGGGCAGCAGGTGGTC